>NZ_NFIB01000041.1:0-16544 GCF_002159385.1 Flavonifractor sp. An52 | reverse complement strand
CGACGCATTAAGGCAAAGCTAAAGGGCTTGCCGCCTGCTATTCACAGACAACAAGCCCTTTCGGCTGCTTGAACAATTTCTTCAAGAAAATATTGTCTAACTTTTCGGGGTCACTTCATACGCGGCGGGGCGGGATTTTATTTCTTACCACTCGACGGTAAAGGCTCCCTCGGAACCGGCGGCGGCCACGGCAAGCCAGGTCGTGCCCTCCGGCAGATCCAGGGTGTTTTCTCCCTCCTTCAGATCCACCACGGTCTCATTGGGAAGAATCAAAACGACCCGATATTCTCCGGGCGTCTGCTGGCTGTACTGGACCGACACGGTACGGGCCTCGGTCCCGGGCAGCGTTTGTAAGCGCCTGACGCCGGACAGGCTTCCCCAGGAGACCTCACAAGAACTGGAGTCGGAGTAGTTGATCCAATGCCGGGCGGAGTAGCCCACCTCATCGGCCAGGATCATCTCATCGGTAATCTGGTCCGGGGCGGTGATGTCCGTGTTAGGGGAGGGGGTGACAGAGGGTTTGGTGGGCGTGGAGGCAGGCTGTGCCGTGGGAATTTGGCTGAATTCCAGGCTAACATTGCCCATACCGCTGGTCAGGGACAGCTTGTGGTCCCCTTCGCCGCCGCTGACACTGTAGGGCTCCGTTGTTTCCCCGTTGAGCCGGATGGTGCCGCTGCTGGCCGTCAGATCCCAGGTATAATCTTCCTGGCTGCCGGCCAGATCCAAGGTTATGTTACCCATGCCGGTGGTCAGCGTGGTTTCCTCTACCGGAGCGGACACGGACAGATTGCCCATACCACACTCAGCCCGCAGACGGCCCTTTACAGTACAGTCGTCCCAGGTGAGATTGCCCATACCCAGCGACAGGTCAGCCTGCTCCAGGACTGTCCCGGCGGGAACGGTGACCAAGACCCGCACATCAGGAGAACTTTCGCCGGAGGCGATATTGTCCGAGACGCTCCAGACAGAGAGGGTATCGCCGTTCTGGCTGTACTTCAATTTCTGTGTGGTGTCGTAGCGGCTGTCCCACCCACGGTTGATCAGACGAAGGTGCCACTGGTCGCCTTCCTCCACCTGAACGTTGCCCAGGCCTATTGAAATGTCCAGTTTTGTGAAGGGGTCCACTTCGCCCTCCCAATCGCCCTGAATGTCAGGGGTTTGGACGGCGTCCGCCGTTTGGCCGGGAAGGAGGACAGAGTCGGAGGGATCGGGCCGGACCAGGAGAAAATAGAGGAGAAGGGCCAGAACGACAGCTCCGCAGAACACTATGATTGGTAAGAAAGCCCGATTTTTTTGCTTGCCAGGTTGGGGCGCAGGCACCTCTTCGGTCGGCTCATTCCGATCCTTCAGCACTTGCTCCGCTACCGAGGCGGGGGAGCCCAGACGCTCAGCAACGGTCTCCTCATCCTCTTCGGAATCGGCAAAATAGGCCTCATAGTAGGAGAGCACATCGTCCAGTTCCTCCGGCGGCAGCTTGCCCGCCAGAATGTCATGCAGTTCTTTTAAAAATTCTGCCTTATTCATGGTTCTCCTCCTTTTTCCCCAGCAGAAGCGCCTCGATCTGGCTGCGGTAGCGTACCCATTCCTCTCGATAACCGGACAACAGCGCCCGGCCGGCCGGTGTGATGGCGTAATAGCGCCGGTTGCGGCCCTGAAAGGGCTTGTCGTAGACGGTGAGGCAGCCGCTCTGCTGCAGCCGCCTGAGGACGGGGTATAGGGTGGATTCCGATAGCTCCACCTGTTCTTTCATGCGCTGGGTCAGACGGTAGCCATAAGTGTCCCCCTCATCCAGAACTGCCAGTACACAGGCGTCCAGCAGAGGAGCGCCCAAAGGAAAGGTCATATCCAAGGCCTCCTTTCATTCTGACAATATTATATGACGTATAATATTGCTTGTCAACATAGATGTTGCGGTCAGAAGGCGTTGGTAAAAATGCGTCAGCGGCCAGGGATGGGGGATGGATTTTTAGGCACAATTCTTTCCGGATACGGAACATCCTGTATTTTCGAGGTTTGGTCTTGTAAAAAAATTTTTTTTGTTATATTATGATGGATACGAAATTCTTTATAATAAGGATACCAGGTGAATCTATGAGTCTGCGGATTGGAATTGACATTGGTTCCACCACGGTAAAAGTGGTGGTGTTGGACGAGAAGAACAAGCTGCTCTTCCGCTCTTATGAACGGCACTACTCCAAGGCCAGAGAGCGGGCAGCGGAGACTCTGCGTTCCATCGAAGAAAAGCTGCGGGGCCAGCAGGTGCGTATTGCCATCACCGGCTCCGCCGGTCTGGGCGTGGCCAAAGCGGCGGACATCGACTTCGTGCAGGAGGTGTACGCCACCGCTGCCGCTGTCAACACCTACATACCGGATACGGATGCCGTCATCGAGCTGGGCGGCGAGGACGCCAAGATCATCTTCTTTGGCGGTGCACTGGAGGAGCGGATGAACGGCTCCTGTGCCGGCGGTACCGGTGCTTTTATCGATCAGATGGCCACTCTGATGAACGTCACGGTAAACGAGTTGGATGAACTCTCTCTCAAACATGAGAAGATCTATCCCATTGCCTCCCGCTGCGGCGTGTTTGCCAAGAGTGACATCCAGCCTATCCTGAACCAGGGCGGACGGAAAGAGGACGTAGCGGCCTCTATCTTCCAGGCGGTGGTGGACCAGACGGTGGCCGGTCTGACCCAGGGCCGTGAGCTCAAGGGTAAGATCGTCTTTCTGGGCGGCCCCCTCCACTTCCTGCAGGGCCTGCGTCAGCGCTTTGTGGAGACCCTGAAGCTGGACGAGGCCCATGCCATTTTCCCGGAGGATGGCGATTGTTTTGCCGGCATCGGCGCGGCCCTGTGCGCCACCGATTTTGCCGAGTGCTCCTTTGACGAGATGCTGGACCGGCTGGAGAAGAGCGTGGATAATGTGGGTCTGGTGGATACCATGCCACCTCTGTTCCAAGACCAGGCCGAGTATGATGCCTTCCTGGCCCGCCACAATGCCATGCATCCCCCGGAGGTGGACATCAACACCTATTCCGGCGATGCCTGGCTGGGAATTGACGCCGGCTCCACCACCACCAAGATGGTGCTGATCACCGCCGACGGCGGTCTGCTGTATACCTACTACCACTCCAACCTGGGCAACCCGGTGGCCATTGTGCTGGACCAGCTGAAGGAGCTTTACAACCTGTGTGGTGACCGCATTGTCATTAAGGGTGCGGCTGTCACCGGCTACGGTGAGGATCTGATCAAGAACGCCTTCTCCTGCGATGCCGGTCTGGTGGAGACGGTGGCCCACTACAATGCCGCCCGTCACTTCAACCCCGACGTGGATTTCATCATCGATATCGGCGGCCAGGATATGAAGTGCTTCAAGATCCGCAACGGCGCTGTCGATTCCATTATGCTCAACGAGGCCTGCTCCTCCGGCTGTGGCTCCTTTATCGAGACCTTTGCCAAGGCGCTGGGCTACAACATCGCCGACTTTTCCAAGCTGGGGCTGCTGGCCCAGCACCCGGTGAACCTGGGCTCTCGCTGCACCGTGTTCATGAACTCCTCGGTGAAGCAGGCCCAGAAGGACGGTGCCAGCGTGGAGGACATCTCCGCCGGCCTGTCCATCTCCATCGTGAAAAATGCCGTGTATAAGGTTATCCGCGCCGCCAATGCCGACGACCTGGGCAAGCACATCGTGGTACAGGGCGGTACCTTCCATAACGACGCGGTGCTGCGCGCCTTTGAGCTGGAGCTGGGCCGCAATGTGACCCGGCCCACCATCGCCGGCATCATGGGCGCTTTCGGCGCGGCACTGGCTGCCCGGGATCTCCATCTGGACAAGAGTTCCATCCTGACGGCGGAGGATCTGAAGACCTTCTCCCACACAGCCAAGCCGGTGACCTGCAACCTGTGCACCAACCACTGCTCTTTGACCGTCAACACCTTTGACGGCGGCCGGCGGTTCATCTCGGGCAACCGGTGCTCCCGGCCTCTGGGCAAGGAGCGTACCGAGAATCCTGACCTGATGCACTATAAGTACAAGCGGCTGCGGGCCCTCCACGGCAAGGGCGCCGGCAACGGCGTCCGGGGCCGGATGGGCATCCCCTTTGGCCTGAATATGTACGAGAACCTGCCCTTCTGGTTTGAGTTCTTTACCCGCCTCAACTTTGAGGTTGTGCTGTCCCCTGAGTCCTCCCGCAAGCTCTATCTAAAGGGTCAGCACACCATTCCCTCCGATACGGTGTGCTATCCTGCCAAGCTGCTCCATGGTCATGTGGAGGCCCTGGTGGAGGAGGGGGTGGACGCCATCTGGTACCCCTGTATGTCCTACAACAACGACGAGGGTATCGGTGACAACCACTATAACTGCCCGGTGGTGGCCTATTACCCTGAGCTGCTGGCTGCCAACGTGCCCATGCTCAAACAGACCAGGTTCCTCAATCCCTATGTGGGCCTGTGGCGCCATAAGGACTTTACCAAACGCATTGCCGTGATTATGGAGCAGGAGTTCAATATCCCCAAGCGGGAGACCGAGGCGGCTGCCAAGGCGGCCTACACGGCCTATGACACCTACATCCACGATGTGCGGGAGACGGGCAAGCGATACATTGAGTATGCAAGGGCCCATGATATGCCCATCATTGTGGCCTGCGGCCGGCCCTACCACATTGACCCGGAGATCAACCACGGGATCAATGATCTGATTACCTCTTTCGGGTTTGTGCTGGTTACCGAGGACGCCCTCAGCTATCTGGAGGGCTACGCGCCCCGAAAGGTGCTCAATCAGTGGACCTTCCAGTCCCGGATGTACAATGCCGCCCGCTATGTGTGCACCCAGCCTGATATGCAGGTGGTACAGCTGGTCAGCTTCGGCTGCGGTACTGACGCCATTACCACCGATGAGATGCGCGACATTCTGGAGAGCGGCGGTAAGTTGTACACCCAGCTGAAGATCGACGACATCAGCAATCTGGGCGCCGTTACCATCCGGGTCCGTTCTCTGATGGCGGCTATGGACGCCCGAAAGCACCAGGACTGAGAAAGGAACCTTCGTTACTATGGCAGAACTGATTTATGACAAGACGGGGCGGCTGCTGTTCACCAAGGAGATGAAGGAGGAGTATACCATCCTCTTTCCCACCATGCTGCCCGTTCACTTCGGCCTGATCGCCCGGATTATCGAGCGGGAGGGCTATAAGCTGGAGATGCTCACCACCAACCACCGCAACATCGTGGACGAGGGGCTCAAGTACGTCCACAACGACACCTGCTACCCCGCCCTGCTGGTCATCGGCCAGCTCATTGACGCAGTGAAGAGCGGCAAGTACGACCCCCACAAGGTGGCCCTGCTCATCACTCAGACCGGCGGCGGCTGCCGGGCCTCCAACTACATCCACCTGCTGCGCAAGGCTCTGGTGAAGGCGGGGCTGGAGTATATCCCCGTCATCTCCCTGAACCTGTCCGGCCTGGAGCACAACCCCGGCTTCAAGCTCAATCTGGACATCATCCGCAAGGCCATCTTCGGCCTGATGTACGGCGATATCATCGTCCAGTCGGCCAACCAGGTCCGCCCCTACGAGGTGGAGGAGGGCCAGACCGAGCGCACCATCGAGGAGGTGGAGAACCACCTGCTGGAGGAGATGGAAAAGGGCAAGGGCCTGTCCTTCAAGAGCATGGTGGAGAACTTCGACCACATCGTGGCCGCCTTCAAGGCCATCCCGGTACAGGGCGAGCCTAAGGTCCGGGTAGGCGTGGTGGGGGAGATCTACATCAAATACTCCCCCCTGGGCAACAACAATCTGGAGCAGTTCCTCCTCTCCGAGGGGGCGGAGCCGGTGGTGCCCGGCCTCACCGACTTTATCATCTTCAAGATCTATAACCGGGAAGTGGACGTGGATATCTACGGCGGGAAGCTGGCCAAAAAGGCCGCCTGCGCCGCCCTGCGCCACTACATTGAGAAGTGCCAGCGGGCCATGATTGATGCCATGAAGCGAGGCGGCTTCCGTGCCCCCGGTACCTTCCAGGATCTGCGCCGGCTCATCAAGGGCTATCTGGGCGAGGGCAACAAGATGGGGGAGGGGTGGCTGCTTACCGCCGAGATGCTGGAGCTCATCCACTCCGGCACCCCCAACATCGTTTGCACCCAGCCTTTCGGCTGCTTGCCCAACCACATCGTGGGTAAGGGCATGATCCGCAAGCTGAAGGACGACTATCCCAACTCCAACATTGTGGCCATTGACTACGACCCAGGCGCCACCAAGATCAACCAGGAGAACCGCATCAAGCTGATGCTGGCCAACGCCCGGGCTCTGGCCCGGCAGGCAGCTCAGCAGGAGCCCGAGACGGCAGGGGAAGAGGTCCATGTCTGATCCCCTGCGCTTTGTAGATGCCTGCTCAGAAGTGCATTTTGCCGCCATGAGTGCCATCCATTGCAGAGGCTGGAGGGCGGCCTATCCGGGCTTTGTGCCGGAGGACTACCTGAGCGAGGTCATCACGGAGGAGCATTGGATTCCATTTTTCCGGGAAGACTACGCCACCAAGAGATGCAAAGGGCTTTTGCTTTACGAAAATGATATTCCTGTGGGGTGTTGTAATTACGGCCCCGTCCGCAGCGGCCCCAGTCCCCGCCAAAGCGAAGGATTGGTAATTGATTCCTCCAACTACAGCGGATGGGGTGAGGTGATTTCCCTTTACGTTGAGCCTGCCAGAACCGGTTGCGGGTATGGAGGATTGCTTCTGGAGGAGGCGGCTCGTCGCCTGAAAGAGGCGAGCTATCCAGGCTGTACGCTGTTTGTTCTGAAGGAGAATGAAGGGGCCCGCCGGTTCTATGAGCGGCACGGCTTTGTATGGGACGGCACCATTCAAAAGGTGCCCTTTCCTCATGATATGGTGTGCAATGATTTGCGGTATATCAAAACTTTATAAGTATCCAGCGGGCTGCCACGCCGCTGGAGGAGAATAGATCGGGGCGTGCGTCAGCACGCCCCGATTTTTACAGAAAGAGAATCATAGGAGGAATTTGGGTGGAAGAGAACAAGATGGCGGTGATGCCGGTACGCCGGTTGCTGATCAATATGTCCTGGCCCATGATGCTGTCCATGCTGATCCAGGCACTGTATAATCTGGTGGACAGCCTTTTTGTGGCCAACCTGAGCCGAGACGGTTTTGAGGCGCTGGCGCTGGTATATCCGGTGCAGACGCTGATGATCTCGGTATGTGTAGGCGTAGGTGTGGGCTTCAACGCGCTGCTGGCACGCAGACTGGGGGAGCGGCGGCAGGCGGAGGCCGATCAGGTGGCGGCCAACGGCTATTTTGTCTACTTTGTCTGCTGGCTGGTCTTTCTGATCCTGGGAGTTGGTTTTGCCCGGCCTTTCCTGTGCCTGTTCTCAGATGTGCCCCAACAGATTGAATATGGAGTGCAGTACCTCTCCGTTGTCACCGGCCTCTCCATCGGTGTGTGTATGCAATTTGCCGGCGAACGTACCCTGCAGGCCACAGGAGATACCGTGGGGCCCATGATTATTCAGGGTATCGGGGCGGTGGTCAACCTGATTCTGGACCCGCTGTTCATATTCGGCATCGGTCCCTTCCCCCGGCTGGAGGTTGCGGGGGCCGCTTTGGCTACCGTTCTGGGTCAAATTGTGGGCCTGGTGGCCAGCTTCTGGATGGTGCGGCGCAGCAAGGTGGTGAAACTCTCTTTCCGGGGCTTCCGGCCCAACGGGGAGATCATTCGTATTATGTTCAAGGTGGGCTTTCCTGCCATTGTCATGCAGTCGCTGTCCAGCGTTATGAACGTTGGCATGAACCTGATCCTGCGCCTGTTTACTCCCTTTGGCGTCTTTATCCTGGGTGCTTATTACAAGATCCAGTCCTTTATCTTTATGCCGCTGTACGGCATGAACAATGCCTTGGTGCCCATCGTCAGTTTTAACTACGGCGCCAAGAGCAAGGAGCGCATCACCGGCACGGTGCGCTTTGCTATGGTGCTGACGGTAATCATTATGGGTGTGGGGACCTTGTTCCTGATTTTCCTGGCTGGACCGCTGATGACTCTGTTTGACGCCGACGGTGAGCTGCTGGCGGATGGTGCGGTGGCCCTTCGTATGGTTGCGCTCTCCTTCCTGTTTGCCGGCATTTCCATTATCCTGTGTTCTGCGCTGCAGGCCCTGGGATCTGCCAACGCCAGCCTGCTGATTTCTTTGCTGCGGCAGGTGATTCTGCTCTTTCCGGCGGCGCTGGCCTTCGGCTGGCTATACACGGATCTGATATGGCTGGCTTTTTTGGTGGCAGAGGTGATTTCCTGCGGAGTGGCGCTGCTGCTCTATCGGGTGGTCTATCACAAAAAAATATCCGTACTGCAATAAAAAATGCTGGCCCGCGCAAATGCGCGGGCCAGCATTTTTTTATTGTATGAACGATCAGTTACCGCCAAACTCATGGAAGAAACGGTCGTGGATGACCTGCACGGCCCGATCAGCCTCAGGCAGATCCACCAGGACGGATACCTTGATCTCGCTGGTGGAGATCATATTGATATTGATCCCGGCGTTATACAGAGCTTCGAACATCTTGGCGGCCACGCCGGGATTATGGATCATGCCGGCGCCCACAATGGAGACCTTGGCAATGGAATCATTGACGTCGATATGGTCAAAGCCCAGCGCGCCCTTGTGGGCCTCCAGAATCTCCTTGGAGCGATCCATATCCTGCTTGCCCACGGTAAAGCTGATGTCCTTGGTGTTGTTGCGGCCGATGGACTGAAGGATAATATCCACGTTCACCTTCTCTTTTGCCAGCAGAGAGAAGATCTTAAAGGCGATACCGGGCTGGTCGGCCAGCCCCACAACGGCCAGACGGGCCACGTTCTTGTCGCAGGCCACCCCGCTGACGTGCATTTTTTCCATGGTTTTTGCAACCTCCTTGACTTTGGTGCCGGGCTTGCCGGAGAAGCTGGAGAGAACCTCCAGATTGACGCTGTAGCGTTTGGCCATTTCCACCGAGCGATTGTGCAGGACCTGAGCGCCCAGAGTAGCCAGTTCCAGCATTTCATCATAGGTGATCTCTTCCAGCTGGAAGGCGCCGGCCACATGGCGGGGATCGGCGGTGAACACGCCGTCCACATCGGTGTAGATCTGGCACAGATCAGCGCGGAGGGCAGCAGCCAGGGCCACGGCGGAGGTGTCGGAACCGCCCCGGCCCAGTGTGGTGATGTCGTCGTACTTGTTCAGACCCTGGAAGCCGGTGACGATGACGATGGCCTTCTTATCCAGTTCCGCCAATACACGCTCGGTGTCCAGACGCTTGATGCGGGCGTCACCGTAGACGGAGTTGGTGCGGAATCCGGCCTGCCAGCCTGTCAGGGAGATGACAGGGTAGCCCATGGCTTCGATGGCCATGGCGCACAGAGAGCAGGAGATCTGTTCGCCGGTGGAGAGAAGCATATCCATCTCTCGCTTGGAGCCGTTGGGGTTGATCTCGGCGGCCTTGGCGATCAGGTCGTCGGTGGTGTCCCCCTGGGCGGAAAGCACGGCCACAACACTGTGGCCCCGGCGGTAGGTCTCGGTGATGATGCGGGCCACGTTACGGATGCGGTCTGCATCAGCCACGGAGCTGCCGCCGAATTTTTGTACAATGAGTCCCATTGGCGTTTGTACCCCCTAAATCAGGTGAAATCTCTTACGATATCCTATGCGCTCAGTCCAGCACACGGAACACGGAGCAGGGCTTGAGCCCTGCCAGCTGGCTGTCCAGTGCGGAACGGGTCATGGACGGTGTCAGGAAAGCAAATTCATTTTCCGGTGCTCCGGCACGGGGCAGCAGAGCACAGTCGGGGAAGGCAGCCTTCACGGCCTCCAGCGTGCCTTCCACCCGGACATACCAAACGCTTTCCAGGTCGGTGGGGGGGACGGCCACATCGTCGCCGCCCTCGGCCCATACCATCCGTTTCTTGGCGTCCTTATGGCGGGCGGCATCAATGACGTCGGCCACCACGGCGGAGGCAGTGGGAAGCTTACCGGCGCCCCGACCGTAGAACATGACGTCGCCGATGGCGTTGCCCTTGACGGCGATGGCGTTGAACACATCCTCCACGCCGGCCAGAGGATTCTCCGCATCTACCAGGTGGGGAGCCACAAAGGCGCACACCTTTCCATCGGGACGGCGGATGGCGCGGCCCAGCAGTTTGATCTTTTTGCCGCAGGCGTCGGCATAGGCCACATCGGCCAGCGTGACGCCGGTAATGCCCTCGGTGGGCACTTGGTTGGGATAGACGTGCCGGCCAAAAGAAAGGGAGGAGAGGATGCAGATCTTGCGGCAGGCGTCGTGACCTTCGATGTCGGCGGTGGGGTCCTGTTCGGCGTAGCCGTTCTGCTGGGCTTCCTTCAGAGCGGCATCAAAGCTGAGACCGGCCCGGATCATCCGGGTCAGGATATAGTTGGTAGTGCCGTTGAGGATGCCGGCGATCTCCTCAATCTCATTGGCGGCCAGACACTGGTTCAGGGGGCGGATAATGGGGATACCGCCGCCTACGCTGGCCTCAAACAGATAGCTGACGCCCTTCTCCTGGGCCAGCTTGAGCAGCTCACAGCCGTGCTCGGCCACCAGCTCCTTGTTGGAGGTGACCACGCTCTTTCCGGCGGCCAGAGCCCGGCGGGTGAAGTCCAGGGCTACCTTGGCGCCGCCGATGGTCTCCACCACAATGTTGACCTCGGGGTCGTTCTCGATGATGCTGAAATCGTGGATGACCTTGTCGGCAAAGGGACTGTCGGGGAAGTCCCGTACGTCCAGAATATACTTCAGGCGAATCAGATCGTCCACCTTTTTATCAATGTGAGGGCCGTTGGTGGCCAGGACCTCCGCCACACCGGAGCCTACTACGCCGAAACCCAGGATTGCTACATTCACCATTATAATGCCTCCTTACTCCAAAGGTATTACCCTGATATTACTTCGCTGCGCAGGACGCCTTCCACCTTCAGCAGCCGCTCCAGCAGCTCCTCCATGGAGATCTGAAGACCAGAGGTCTCGGCGCCAATAGTTACTGCTGCACAGCCGCTGACCGGGATGGCCTGGTTGATGGTTAGAATATTTCCGCCGGTGATGGCAAAGATATTCAGGACCGCGGACAATACGCCCGGCTCATCCTTCAGTACGATCTGAAAGGTGACGATCCGTCCATGGAGCATATCGTTGAACGGCCGGACCGCATCCTTATACTTATAAAAGGCGCTACGGCTGATCCCGACCCGGCGTACGGCCTGATTGACTGCTCCGGCCTCGCCGGTTTCCAGCAGACGCTTGGCTTCCGCCACCTTCAGAAACACTTCAGGCAGCGCGCTGGCCTCTACAATGAAATAGGCTGGTGCCTTGCCCATTCTATGGACCTCCTCTTGTCCGTGACAGAAAAGCATTTGTTCTTGTAATGGAGCCTATTTTAGCACAATAAAGTCTTGGCTGCAAGGGCCAAGTTTTTCTGACGCGCCGATATCTTCCAGATTTTTGGCGAGATTTTCGTCATATTATACATAATTCGGAAGGAGGGCGTCTTTATGAGGGAGGACAGGTACCTGCGGCGTGTGATCCGCCTGCTGTGGATCGGACTGGTTTTGGCGGCGGTTTGGGCGGGCGCACGGTGGGTATTGCCCTGGTTGGCGCCCTTTTTGGTGGCCGTGGTACTGGCATGGCTGCTGGAACCGGTTGTGGGCTGGCTTATCCGGTTCCTGCGGCTGCCCCGCCGGTGGGCGGTTGCCCTATGTGTGCTGGCTGCGGCGGGAGCGGCAGGAGGCCTTGCGGCATTGCTGGCCTGGAGGCTGTGGTATGAGCTGATGGGGTTGCTGGGACGGCTGCCGGGGCTGTTGACAGAGTTGAATGGCTGGGCAGAACAGGCGGAGGTATGGCTTTATCGTCTTTTTGTGGCGCTGCCTGCGGAACTGCGGGAGCCAGCCAGACAAGCGGTGGAAGAAGCGGTCCGGGGCATTCTGGCATTTCCGTCCTGGGCAGGGGAGACCCTGGCAGAAGGGGCGGGCGGACTGCTGACTGCACTGCCGGCCGCAGGGCTGTTTCTGTTTACTGCCTTCCTGGCGACTTATTTCCTCATGGCAGGCCGCCCCGGTCTGCAAGCGGCTGCCCAGCAGCTGCCGACGGCGTGGCAGGAACGGATGAAACGCTGGCAGCGGGCAGCGTCCGGAGCGGCAGGCAGTTGGCTGCGAGCCCAGGGAATTCTCATCCTCTTTACCTTTGGAGAACTCTCTGTAGGACTTTTGGTGCTGCGGGTGGAGCCGGCACTGCTGCTGGCCGGGATGATTGCCCTGGTGGATGCACTGCCCATTTTCGGAAGCGGAGTAGTGTTGCTGCCCTGGAGTCTGGTTTCTCTGTTGGCAGGAAGGACACCCTTAGGTCTGGGGCTGCTCCTTCTTTATGGGGTGGTCACACTGGTTCGAGGGGCGCTGGAACCACGCTTGCTGGGGAAACGTATCGGGTTGCCGCCCCTGGTGTCGCTGGTCAGTATGTATGTGGGATTTCAGACCTTTGGTGTGGCAGGTATGATCCTAATGCCGGTACTGACTATGATTGCCTGGCAGATTTGGCTGGACCGGGATGTGGTGATGGATAAGAAAGAGGGACGGCCTTGAAGCCGTCCCTTGCACGCCTTGTCATAAAGAACTCAGCGCTGCCCGATGCAGAAGAAGGTGAAATCACCGGTAGCCAGCAGAGCTCCGCTTTCATCTGTGATTTCAACATCAGCCTGACAGGTACTGCGGCCCCGGTGTCGGACCACGGCCCGGGCGGTTACGGTACCGCTGCGGGCGGAACGGATGAAATTCAGGCCTCCGTGCAGGGTGACGTAATTTCTTCCATCGGTACGGCAGGCGGTTCCGCAGGCGCTGTCAGCCATCGTATAATAGGCACCGCCATGAAGCAGGCCGTAAGGATTCAGGCTGTCTGGTCCCAACGTGAGTACAGACTCGCCGTGGTCTGGACCGGAAGAGCTGGAATGAATGCCGTTGAAAAGTGCAAATGCGTTAGGCAAAAGTGCGTTGGTGGTGTTTTCCATGGGGGTCTCCTTATGCTAGAATGATTTGACCGTGCTCAATGGCCTGTACAGTGGCCAGGGCTTCGACCCGGATTCCCATCCGACGCAGGACACGGCCGCCCTCCCGCATGGACTTTTCGATAGCAACGCCCACACCTGCGACTTCTCCACCCGCTTTGGATACCAGCTCCAGAAGGCTGAGCATGGTCTGTCCGTTAGACAGGATGTCGTCGACCAACAGAACCTGATCCTCTTCGGTCAGATATTTCTTGGATACCCGCAGGGTGTAGGACTTGTCCAGAGAAAAGGAGTGGGTGTCCGCAGAGTAAACGTCAGGATCGATGTATCCGGTTTGAAATTTTTTGGCGTAGATCACCGGCACACCCAGCGCCCGGGCGGTAAAGCAGGCAAGGGCGATTCCGGAACTTTCTGCTGTCAGTACTTTTGTAATGTGCTGACCACGGTATCGCTTGGCAAGGGTGGCGCCCATACGCTCCATCAATTCCATATCCATGCAGTGGTTGAGGAACATATCCACATGGATAATGTCGCCTTCTCCCACGATCGCTTCGCTGAGTATGCGTCGTTTTAGTTCTTCCATGATCTCCTCCTGCATATATTGCCAGGTTGCTTACATACAGCACTGATTATATCTTATTTCATACCTGGCTGCAATATTGACAAGCGAACAAAAATGAGGTATCTTATACATTACGGCGCCAAACCAGATAGTGTTGGCGAAGTGAATTTAGAAATGCAGCGGTATCGAAGTGGTCATAACGGGGCTGACTCGAAATCATGTTTCCACTTTGGAAGTCCAAACTGCCGAAAAGCCAGTAACCATGCGGGTTTGCGGGCAAGTTCAAATTGTGAATTGGGGTCTGTTCTATCCTGTTGTTCTTCCCAATTTCCACGGCTTGAATTTTGCGGGAAAATGGCTATAATGAGAGCAGCCATCTGACAGCCACTTTGAGAGGTATGTTTTGGGGTTCCGTAGTTACCGCTATCGTCCCTGATTTACCGTCATCATCCAAGTTGGTGTAATGATTCGAAATCAGGTTTCCTATGCGGAGTGCCAAACGGCTGAAACCCTTGGAACCATGCGGGTTCCAGCCGAGTTCAAATTGAATAATGTTGCTTGTTCTATCCTGTTGTTCTTCCCGATTTCCACCGGCTGAATTGGTCGGCGGGTCGGGACCAGGGATATAACATAAATTTGGAGATGTACCCAAGCGGTTGAAGGGTCCGCACTCGAAATGCGGTAGGTCGGCTCAAAACCGGCGCGAGAGTTCGAATCTCTCCATCTCCGCCATGAGGTCTGCCAGCGAAAAGCTGGTAGACCTCTTTCCTTTTTATGGAGAAACCGCCGATAGGTTTTGCAGCATGGGCGCCACAATGTCCTGCTCAATGGCTGCGGCGGATTGTTTTTTCGTGGCATATTGCAGATGCCCGTAAATATCCACCGTTGTTGAAATCTCACTGTGTCCCAGCCATTCTTTTACCTGTTCCATCGGAACACCGTTTGCCAGCAAAAGCGAGGCACAGGTATGGCGAAGATCGTGGAAACGAATGTGCCGTAAATTGTTCTTGGCAAGCAACTTCCCAAAGGTCGAGGACACATAGTTGGGTTTAATGAGATTGCCAATCACATCGACACAGACATATCCCAGATATTCTTTGTTGTAGGCGCGCCCGCACAGCTTGCGATTTTCTTCCTGCTGTTTCTTGGCCTCCAGCAACCGTTCTTTCAAAAAAGGAATCAATGGATAAGTCCGCAGACTGGATTTGTTCTTTGCCTTGTCCTTCTTAATCGTGACCCGCTCTCCCTTTACATTGCAGGTTGTTACCGTATGCCGAATGGAGAAGCAGTTATGGTTGAAGTCAAAGGCACTCCATTTCAAACCGATAACCTCACTGCGGCGCAGGCCGTAAAAAGCAGTCAGTAGAACTACCAGCTCGATCTTATGCCCCTTGATAACTTCAAACAGATTCAGGACTTCCGAATCCAGGTAGTAGTCACCCTTGAAGGGTTCAGGCTTGGAAATGATAATCCGGTCAGCCGGATTGCTTGGAATCAGATTTTTGTCAACCGCATAATTCAACGCCCCATGAATCAGAGCGTGGTAATGTTTAACGGTGGTCGGCTTGACCCGTTCCAATTCTTTCTCATAAAAAGCGAGAATATCTTGTTTGGTAAGGTCACAAAGTGCGACAGGATGCTCTCGGAAATACGGGGCGATGGGGTTGTTAAGCTGTTGTTCGTATCCCGAATAGGTCGAGAGTTCAATGGGCTTGCTGTCCATCACCCGTCCGGTAGCAGACTTGTACTTGTACTCAAGCCACTGGTACAGGAAATCCACAAAGGAAATCGCTGCGGATGACGGGCCAGACGGAGAAGCCGACTGCTGTGAGGCCGTAGCCTCCTGAAGCAGCTTTTCCGTCCATTCTTTTCGGATGGTGGGAAGCATATTGTTTGCCCAGGTCTTATTGCCCTTGACTTTCTTATGGGTGGGAATCCATTTGGGCTTTCTCTTACCGTTCTCATCGGTAAGGTTTAGAACCCAATAGAGATACCCTTTTTTCTCGGCCACATGGCCGGAGATTAGTTTGCTGTTTTCTTGCAGGTGTACCGCTGGCATACTGATCTGTTCCTCCTTTTGCGGTATTGAGTTCACCTACCAATGACACCTTTATTGTATCATCGGACAGAACAAAACTCCAGGTAAATCCGCGTCAGAATTGTTAACTTTCTGCGTCTATCCGGTGAAGATCGACACCATAGCCTGCTACTCCGCAAAAGTGGAGCAGGTGATTTTCAAATAACGAAGAATGTGGGCTTTGGGGATGCGGTAAGCCCGTCCAATTTTAAGGTACTCAATTTTCCCATCTTTAAGTAACTTGTACCCGGTTTTTGTACTGACGCCAAGCGCCTCACACATTTGACCAATGTCCATCACATCCGGGTAGTCTTTTAACATCAATCGGTAGGCATCTCTGGGAGAGAGTAGGCCACCGTCATTTTCATACATTGTGAATCCTCCTTTTGTTGGGGTATCCTATGCCGATGCTGATTGCCAGGGCTGCATCTACCTCCAGCATTTTTTCTTTGCTGATATGCCCAATGTAACCACGGAGCCGCTTCCGGTCTATTGTCCGCAGTTGTTCCAACAGAAGCAGAGAGGTAGGCGCAAGTCCCGGCACATTCTCCAGTAGAATATGGGTAGGCAAACTGTTCTTCGCCTTTCTGCTGGTGATGGCTGCCGCAACAACGGTAGGACTAAAGTGATTTCCCACATCATTTTGGATAACAAGGACAGGACGGATGCCGCCTTGCTCGGAGCCGACCACCGGGTTCAGGTCTGCATAGAACAGATCGCCACGCCGGATAGCCTTTCGCATAAGCTGACCTCCTCGTATAATAAGATTCAAAGTTAATAATTTCAGGCATCAGCAGGCATTGAGATGCCCGTGATACAATAGCTGTAGGACAGCAGGGTCAAGCTCTCCACCTCCTTGTTGAGCCA
>NZ_NFIB01000040.1:0-16976 GCF_002159385.1 Flavonifractor sp. An52 | reverse complement strand
GAATCCATTTTAGTGGCCATCCTGTCAATGCACCATGTCTGCGGTGACCATGCACCATGTCTGCGGTCTGGCTGCACCATTCGTGCGGTCTAAGGGCACCGTTTCAGGCGGCGTATTCATTTGGGAGAGAATAATGGATTTTTAGTTTATCATGCAACGGATAGTTCTATGTTGGATCAGCTTGTGAACTATGTGCAAGAAAATAGGACAAAGAACTCATAAATGATATCATTAAGGCGGGAACATCGCTTCAGATGTTCCCGCCTCTTGTTGTTCCTGTTTTATCTGATTCCTTTCCTGAGATACGAAAGGGATCAATCACAGGAAAAGGCGGCTGCAGCCCTGAACCGCCAGGAACAGGACCCCGGCAGAGAGCAGGGGTGCGATCTTGCTTGCCGGACTGGAGGCCAGACGCTGACAGATGGCGGTAAACAGGAAGGTCAGCACCATAAACGCAGCCCAGCTCACCAGGGCAAACCGGAGCAGCTCCTGACCGGACATGAGACCTGCCGCCAGAGGCAGCAGAACGAAGGTCAGCGCGCTGAGCAGCGCTGTCACAGGCCAGCTGCGACGCTCTACCGGTTTCCCGGAATAATGCTCGAGAATCAGGGCCACCAGGGAGATCCCGCTGACCAGCATCAGATCTAGCGGTGGCAGGATGGCGGCAGGAGCAAAGGCGTGCTCTGCCAGATAGCCCAGAAATACCAGACCCGCTACCGCAGCCAGGAAGGTATTCAGACGATAGGTATTTTTCATCACATCAACCTCCCCATTCGGTGGCGCTGGAGCCAATATCCGCGCCGGTTACAAAGGCACTGGCTGAGGTAACAGCCTTGGCCACCGCCTTGGAGGTAACGGTGGCGCCGGTGAGGGCGTCCACATTTTCGCCTACGGTGAAGGTGGTGCCATTCCAGAGGAACTGAGACAGGAAGGATACATCGGAGAGGGCCTCCATGCCAAGCCCGTAGGTCTCCTGCATATCCCGCACCACCAGACTGGCAATGGTGCCGTCCAGATTGACGCCTACCAGCATGGTGATATCGCCGGCATATCCGGCGGTGACCGTTTCAATCACATAGCCGTTATCTGCCTTGTAGACCGCGGAGATAGCCTCGTCCTCGCCGGTGTACTCCTCCTGGACAAAGGATTCTGCGCCGGGCAGAAGGCTGGAGAGGATGGACTGCAGCTCCTGTTCCTTGTTTTCCTGAGCAATGGGGGAGAGCACGGTGGTGCCCAGGAACAAAACCAGGGCGGCGATAAGAAGGGCAGCCACAGGCTGGATCAACTGTTTTACGTTCACTGTACGCCGCCTCCTTTCACAGTACCAAAGCGTTTGGAGGGTGTGAGCCGGTCCAGGCTCCAGACACAGGCGTTCATCAGCAGGATGGCATAGGTGACCCCTTCCGGGAAAAGTCCGTAGTAGCGGAAGCAGACGGTCAGTACGCCGCATCCCACGCCGTAGATCAGCTGGCCCATGGGGGTAACAGGGGAGGTGGCATAGTCGGTGGCCATAAAGAAGGCGCCCAGCAGCACGCCTCCGCCCATCAGGCTGTAGAGCATCCACAGGATGGGGTCCTGGCCTTTGGAGAAGATCAGGGTAAGCAGTGCCACAGAACCCAGATAGGTGACCGGGATGCGCCAGGAGATCACCTTGCGGAGCAGCAGGTATCCGCCGCCCAGCAGCAGGGCCAGGGCGGACACCTCGCCGATACAGCCGCCCATATTCCCCAGAAATACATCCAGCAGGGACTCCGTAGGCAGCGCAGGCATCTGCATATGGTGCAGAGGGGTGGCGGAGGATACGATGTCCACTGAGACCGACAGCGGGTCCAGGGAGGTACCAGGCGCCGCATAGCGGACCATCCAGCTGGGCCAGAACAGGACCAGGAAAGCCCGGGCAGCCAGGGCAGGGTTAAAGATGTTCTGTCCCAGACCGCCGATCAGCCCCTTGACCACCACAATGGCAAAGACACCGCCCACAGCCGCCAGCCAGTAGGGGGCGGAGGCGGGGAGGGTCATAGCCAGCAGAACGCCGGTCACCGCTGCGGACAGGTCCGGCAGGGTGTTGCTCTGCCGGGTGACCATGCGGTAGAGCCACTCAGAGAGCAGGCAGGCCAGCACGGTGACTGCGGTCAGGACCAGGGCTCTGATACCAAAGAACCACACACCGGCCACAAGGGCGGGAATCAGCGCGATCAGCACCGCTCCCATCAGACGGCTGGTGCGGGACCCGCTGTGAATGTGCGGAGAGGATGTTACAAGCAGTTTCATGCTTTCTTTGCCTCCTTCAGCTGCTGTTTGCCCGCACGGAACCGCTCCACCAGCGGGAGCTGTGCCGGGCAGGTGTAGCTGCAGCTTCCGCACTCGATACAGTCCGTCAAATGCAGCTTCTCAAGTTCCTTCCAGTTCCCGGCCTGTTCAAAACGGTACAGGTACAGAGGCTGCAGGTGCATGGGACAGACGGACACGCACTTGGCGCAGCGGATACAGGTCTGGGTTTTGGACTGGGGAACTGTGGCTTTCAGGCACAGAATGGCGTTGGTGCCCTTCAGCACCGGCACGGCCAGGTCCTTTTGGGCAAGGCCCATCATGGGGCCGCCGGACAGCACTTTTTGGGTGTCCTCCGCCATGCCGCCGGCAGCGTCAATGGCCTGCCCGAAGGAGGTACCGATGCGGAAAATCATATTCTTGGGCGCCGCAGCTCCGTCGCCGGTGACCGTCACGATGCGGCGGGTGACCGGTTTTCCCTCGTATACCGCCTGATAGACGGCGGCAGCGGTGGCTGCGTTGAACACGGCGCAGCCCACGGCGGCGGGCAGCTTGCCCGGAGGGACCTGTCGGTTGGTCACGGCCTGGATCAGCTGCTTCTCCGCGCCCTGGGGGTAGCGGGTGGGCAGTACCCGCAATTCGATGGATGAGTCCTTGGGCAGGGCGTCCCTCAGGATGCGGATGGCCTCCTGCTTGTTGTCCTCAATGGCGATCACCGTATGCTTGGGTGCGAGGGTATGGATCAGGGTCTCCGTTCCCCAGATCACCTGCTCCGGATAAGTACAGATGAGGATATCGTCCGCCGTAATATACGGCTCGCACTCACAGGCGTTGATGATGACATAGTCCACCTGGCCCAGTGCGGAGAAGGCCTTCACGTCTGTGGGGAATGCGGCGCCGCCCATGCCCACGATGCCTGCATCCCGGATGATGCGGAGGATCTCATCTCCAGAGAGATCCTGGTGGGTCAGATGGGGCTTTAGGGTGTCGTCCGGTGTGTCTGTATAGTCATTTCCGATCACGACGGACAGCGCTTCGCTGCCGCCGGGGTGGGGACGGGGCTCCACAGCCACCACTTTACCGGAGACAGAGGCATGGATGGGGGCGCAGATTCCTTGGCCATCGCCGATCTTTTGTCCCATTTTGACCTGATCGCCCACCTTGACCACGGGGGTGCAGGCTGCGCCGATATGCTGGATCATGGGCAGGACGACCTGCGCCGGCAGGGGTGCGGGAATGGGGGCCGCGCCCCGGGAGAGAGCTTTATGTCCCTCTGGGTGGATACCACCCCAAAACAATTTTCTCATTCTTTCCACCTCGATGATATGAGCGCTTTGGCTATATGCGGATATACGCCTGAAATCCGGGGCTGTACAGGATGGTTCCGTCCTGACGCACCCACATGGCTTCTGCCTGGAAGGCGTCCAGCAGGGCCTGTCCCTCCTCCTGGGGCAGGGTAAAAAGGGCGGTAGAGAGGGCGTCTGCTACACCGGAATCCCGGCACAGAATGGTGACCGAGCGCCAGTAGCCGGCAGGATAGTTGGTGTCAGGATCTATGATATGGTGGTATGGAACGCCGTCCACGGTAAAATACCGCTGATAATCTCCGCTGGTGACCACAGAGACATCTTCCACATAGATGGTATGGAGATATTGCTCCGGATCTTCCGGGTCCTGAATGCCTACCACCCACGGCTGGCCGCTTTCCGGCTTTGGGCCGGTGGGACAGACATTTCCACCCACGCTGATGAGCAGCCCGGAGGGGGTGTTCCGGCAGACCTGCTCCACCGCATAGCCTTTGGCAATGGCGCCAACATCCAGTTTGACCTCCGGGTCAGACAGGAAAACGGTACTTTCTTCCACGTCAATCTGGATGCTGTCGATATCCGTGTGGGCTGCGGCCTGCTCCAGGGCAGCCTGGTCCGGCAGTGCCGCCCGACTGGGGTCGGCTATGCCGGTTTCCCGGGCGTCATGCCACAGGCGAAGTACGCTGCCCATGGCGATATTGACCCTGCCCTCCGTCTGGGTATACAGCTCCTTGCTGAACAACAGCAGGTCAATGATCCGCTGATCCACCTTGATGGGGTGTTCCCAGCCGTGATCGTTGATGGTCTTGATGTTGTTGATTCCCTCGTACTCATTGTAAATGTCGTAGAGCTGATGATATTCCAGCAGTTCATCATGGAAGGCCTGGGCCGTGTCGGTAAAGGCCTCCTCGGTTTCGGCATATCCCACGATGGTGGTGACGGTGTCAAACAGAGTCAGAAATGTGGCCTCATAGCGGTTCAGCCCAGTGTCGTCAGGCTTTGCGGGGGCTGCTGTGCACCCGCAGAGCAGAACCAGCAGGAGGATCAAAGTGGCCGTTCGCTTCATATAACCTCTACTTTCCAAATGACAGGCGTATCAAGCTGCCGTCTGAAGAAAACTCAGGCGGCGGCTTTTGCAATCAGGGCCTGGAACTCCCCGATGGCAATGGTGACCGAGGCGGCCAGGTCTGCGTCGGCGGCAGCGCCCTTTTCGGTCACGGCGATCTCCGCCACCTGGTCCAGGGTCTTGCCGGTCACATATGCGCAGAAGGCAGCCACCTGCTCGTTCCATTCCTTGCCGATGGGGCTGATCTGGCCCATGCCGTAGTTGTCGCCCAGCTCATTTTTGGTGGGCGGTACCGCGGTCAGGTCGGTGGTGATAACGCCGGCAGCGTCAAAGTCCACGTTGGCCTGCACAGCGTCGATGTAGCAGCTGGTGATCACGTCGCCGTTCAGGGTAATGGCGGCCACAGTGGCGGAGGTCTGGACCTGGCCGGGCTCCTCAGCGGTGGCGCTCTTGCTGTTGGCAATGTTGGTGGAGGTGGTCAGAACCAGACGATCCCCCTGCATGGCGCCAAGATGAGTGGCGTTGGAAACCGCCTGCTCGATGGCATCCAGATAGCCGGCGATGGAGACGGTGACGGAAGCAGCCAGATCCGCATCGGCGGCCTTGCCCTCCTCGGTCACGGCGATGCCCTTGATCTCCTCCACCGTCTTGCCCTCTACGTAATCGGCCAGAGCCTGAACCTGTTCGTTCCACTCCTTGCCGATGGAGCTGACATGGCCCATACCGTAATTGCTGCCCAGCTCGTTTTTGGAGGGCACCTGGGCGGTCAGGTCGGCAGTCAGGGTTCCGGTGGCGTCAAAGGTGGCTTTTGCCTGGATGGAGTTGATCACGCAGGAGTCGATGACCCCTTCGTCGGTCACAGTGACCGCCACCAGTTCAATATTGGCCTGACTGTATCCATCCTCGCCGTCCGCGGCATTTTTGCTGCTGGACAAGCTGGTGCCCAGATAGAGGCCGGTTTTGACCGCGGCATCCGATGTACCTTGAGTGTGTTCCGGAACCGGTTCGGTGACGGCGGGCGCAGATTCCTCAGGCTGAGGGATAGCCACCACTGCCGTGCTGCCGCAGGCGGACAGTGCGCCCATAGTCAGCGTACCGGACAGGATCAGTGCAAGCAGTTTCTTCATTTGTGATACCTCCTGAATTATGATTCGGTGTGATGTATCTGCTTCATTTCAAAGTGAATGAGAAATGATAACAGCGCGCGCAAAAGGATGACCGCCCCCAATACCATCAGCTCATTGAGCTCATGCACCAGGACGGTTTTCAAAATCTCAGCGGCCATTTTGAATTCCAGACTGATGGCCAGCCCGTTGGCCAGAGCAAATTTGACGTCTGATCCGGAGTGGGTGACAAGCCCTTTCAGGTAACGGATAAATGCGCCGGTGGCCGAGACCACTACCACGAAGATACCCATGATCTCCAGAATTGCGATGATGGTGGGCAGGGCAGTTTCAATCAAATTCTCCAGCATAGGAAACCTCCATGTTTGATGCAAAGGGCAGCTGTGCCGCGATCATGGCCCGGAAACAGGCGGCAGAGACTGCACCGGTCAAAAACCCTGTGACAATGGAAATCAGCAGCAGCGCCGGAAGATATCCGGCCACATAGACAGAGCGCAGCAAGAGCACCGCCATCAGGACCTGACCGGTCTGGTGGGCGGCCGCACCGCAGATGCTCACCCCATAGATGGACAGAAAGGGGAGGCGGCGGGTCAAAGCCATGGTGGCCATGGCCAGTACCCCGCCGGTGATGGAAAAGAAAAAGGCGGTAAGGCCGCCGCCAAACATGGCACCAAGGGCGCACCGTATGACAAGGATCTGAACGGCGCTTTTGCCGCCCAAAAAGTACAGGGCAAACAGGGTGACAATATTGGCCAGCCCCAGCTTTACCCCCGGCAGCGGGATCAGCAGCTGTAGGGGAAGAAAGCGCTCCATATAGGATAACCCCAATGCAAGTGCAATCAGCATGGCGCTTAATGCAAGAGATCTTGTTTTACCCATGTCAGCCTCCTATCTGGTTACACCGTCCACCTGGGGCTCCCCTTCGGTACCCACCAGACGAAGCTCCAGGCGGTTGGGCAGGCAGACGATGCTCTGCCTGGCATCTTCATGCCAACCGCTTTTGACGCAGTCCTGGCCCGGACAGTTGGAATCAATGATGGCAGCCCGGCCATTTTGGATTTTGACCGTGTTCTGATAGCTGCCGCTGATCTGGATCTCCTGATCCTGCATCAGGTCATACTCGCCCTTCCAAATGCCGTCCTGCCAGATCTGGACAGAAGCGGCCTTTCCGCCCGAACCCATACTCCAGCCGGCAATCAGAGCGGCCGCGGCCATAAGGACCAGGCACACCGCCAGAAGATCGCCCCGGCACAGAATCAATCGAACTGTTTTGTATGCTTCTCTCATTTCACTGACCTCTGCGCTTGCGCATGACATTCAGCGCCACAAACTGACCCAGCAATTCCACAGTGCCGACTGTTCCCAACAGACTGCTGTTTACAGTCAGATCATACCGGTCCAGATTGGCCCATTTCTCGCCGGTATAGAGTCCGTACAGCCGGGCCCTCTCCCGGTCCTGGTAGAGGGCCTCGCGCTGGGCCTGTTCTCTGGAGAGATGATTTTCTTCCATGATCCGCTGGAGGCGATGCTCCATGTCACAGTGGATGAAGGTACGCATGAGGCCTTCCCGCCCGGCCAGCACATGATCGGCACAGAAGCCCACCATGACGCAAGGCCCGGCATCGGCCAGCCGGAGAATCTCTTCCTGCCAGTCCTCGATTCGAGTGTGGGGCAGGGCGTCCACATTGTAATAGGGAATATTCAGATGTTTGGCCAGTCTCTGGCCGATCTCCCGGCCGCCGCTGCCATATTTCCGTGCAATCGTTATAATCATCTGACGGCTCCACTTCGTGACAAGAATGAATTTGTCAAAATTATAACAATCTCTGCTTAATGGGAAATTACTGTACCCTTAATATTTGTTAAGAAAAGAGGATGGATGCCTCCCAACAGGAAAACATCCATCCTCTTTCTTATGATATGCTGTTGTCGCAGTGTTCATCCTCCTGGGCGGGGATGGGCAGTCGAACGGTGAATGTGGTTCCCTGTCCCAATTCGCTGTGGACACGGACCGTGCCGTGGTGTTCCTTTACCACCTGCTGTACGATGGCCAGACCCAGCCCGGTTCCTTTGCCTCGCTCCTTGGTGGTAAAGAAGGGCTCAAAGATGGTTTCCAGCAGTGCAGGGTCGATTCCAGGCCCTGTGTCGGCCACATGGAGGCAGATCCAGTCATCCTCAGGTTCGGTTGTGATGGTAAGGGTTCCGCCGTCTGTCTCCATGGCCTGGTAGGTGTTTAAAACCAGGTTGAGCAGCATCTGGGACAGCTGGATCTCGTTGCCGTGTACCCAGAGGTGCCGGCACTGAAGCTTGTGGCTGACCTCTACCTTGGGAGGTTTCGCCGGTGCGGCGATCTCCAGAACGCGGACCACCAGATCGTCCGGCGAGATATACTGGAAAGTGAGGGGAGTATTTTTGCGGGAGAGGTCCGAGAGGCGGGAGATAATGGTTTTTGCCTTTCTGGAGGCCTCGTAAATTTCCAGCACATTGTCATAGGTCTCTTCGGCGTCCGGCGGCAGTTTTTCCAGAACCAGAATGGAGTAACCCATAATGGGTGTCAGAAGGTTGTTGAATTCATGGGCAATGCTGGAGGTCAAGGTGCCGATGATCTCCAGCCGCTGATGGTGGGCCAGAGCCTGAGACTTCTTAGTGACCGCCTCCAGGGCAAGATTTTGTTCCCGAAGCATGAGTACTTCCTGCTGGGCTCGTGCGTTGCGCCGGGCCACCAGCAGGATGGAGCCAGCCAACAGCAAAATTCCAATCACGATCATGCTGCTGTAGGCGGTAAGCCGTATAGCGGACATATGGATGGGCCGTTTAATGGTTTCATAATTGAGGGAGGCACCCACTGTAAACACACCATTGTTTCCGTCGGCTGGGATGGCTGCCATGCGCGCCGTATAGGCTTTTCCATCTTCGCTGGTCTGAGCCTGGTAGAAAAGAGACACATTCTCGCCCTGGCTTTGGCAGTTCAGCAGCGCATTCAATTCGTCCTGATTGATTATGCCGCCTGTATCATCCTGGACCAGGGTCGCCACAGCGCCTTCATCTGTTTGATACAGCAGGGTTCGCCCACCTGCGTCCAGAAGCAGAATGCGGTCTTGGGTGCCGGAAATCAGATTTCCCGCCACAGCCTCATAAAATTCCGTAAGCTCGATCAGTACGGCGTATTGCAGCTCTCCTTCCATGCCTTTCTGGAACGAAAGATAGATGGTGCCGGAGGCATCCACGCAGGGCCTGATGTCAACGTCTCCCTCCAGGCCGGCATTGGGCGGAAACACATAGTCTGTTTTTCCGCGGGAGGAGTATAAAATACTTCCATTGTCGATACAAAGAATGTCGTATGTCAGAGGATGTTCTGATAGGATGGTCCCCTCCACCTGAAGGGCAAGTGCTTCCGTATTTCCAGTGTTTCGGTAAGCAGTCTCAGCCTCGTCCAGGTCGTTCCTCTGCAATGTGTGCTTCAGCTCCCGGGAAAATTGCTGAATATAGCTGGTGATACTGCGGTCCACCGAGCGGGACAGCCCCAAAAGCTGCCGGTCTTCGTTTTCGATTATAATGTTTTCATATTGGTGGAAAACCCGAAATACCATAAAAATTCCGGCAAATATGAGGGCGAAGGCCAACAGGATAATAACCAGAAATTTGCGCTCCAATTTGATGGGCGGCTTCAAGTAAATTCCCCCCTTGTCAAACATATACTCGTCTTTTATACTGGATATCATACTGGAAGAAGCAAGCCGTGTAAAGGGGGATGCACCTTGGCTGATCTTGTACTCATTGTTGATGACGACAAAGCCGTTCTTACCATGCTGTATAAAGTGATCAGCAGCAATGGCATTCAGGCAGATACCGCCGATTCCGGGGAGCAGTGCCTTGAAATGCTGACAAAGAAAACATACGATCTGCTTTTGCTGGATATCAATCTGTCCGGCATGGATGGGTTTCAGGTGATTCAGCATATCCGGCGAAACGGCAGCAAGATCCCCATTATGATCGTCAGCGGACGCAAAGAGGATTATGATACCCTCTATGGTCTGGACATCGGTGCAGACGACTATATCACCAAACCCCTCAACCCTGTTACCCTTGCGGCAAAGGTAAAAGCCCTGATCCGCCGCAGCCGGGGGAATTTGCCCGGAGCGGATCAGATCATCACAGCCGGTCCCTTTCAGTACAATACCAGCACCCTGCGGTTCTATAAAAATGGGGAAGAGGTGGTTCTCTCCTCCAAGGAAAACGCCATTATCAAGCTGTTTATGGACAATGTGAATCATATTTTTTCCAAGGATATGATCTACGACCTGGTATGGGGGTCGGCTATCATTGACGAAAATGCCATTATGGTTTATATCAACCGAATCCGGGCAAAAATCGAAGAAAACCCATCCAAGCCCCAGTATATCCAAACAGTCCGTGGATTGGGCTACCGCTTTGTAATTCCGTGAGGAGCGGAAGAATACGGGGCGGCCTTCCGTGGCGCATGGATGAGACTTCCAGCAAAGTATTTTAGAGGAGGCATTTTGTCTGAATCTGGATTTCTTTGTGGAAGAAAAGGCGGAGCGGCGGGAGTGCAGGCTTGCAATTCCGTGGGAAATAGCATATAATAAGGGGTAGCCCAACGGCTGGCAGTACCAGTCAGCCAGTTTTTAGGGGAAACAGATTATGTCATAAGGGAGTGATATGCGCCGTGAGCGGTGACCCTCTGAGTCGAGAATGCAACACAACTGGCACGGCGTATTGGATCGGCGTTTGACCGGTATAACCGGGAGCGCCCGCACGCCTGTGCCCTTTTTCGGTCCGCTGGTATAAGCGGAACGAATCAGCGAGACAATAGGTGTGCGGGGATTTTTATGCCTTTTTGGTCCCTGCGCCCAGAAAGGCGTGAGTGAATTGCTTTCCATCCATAAGACCATCAATGGGAAAATGACCAAGCTGGATGCCGTACGGGACGGCTGCTGGGTCAACCTGACTTATCCCAGCGAGGATGAATTGAACACAGTGGCGGTGACCCTGGGCGTGGAGCCCACCTTCCTGCGGGCCGCGCTGGATGAAGAAGAGACCTCCCGTATCGACACGGAAGAGGGACAGACCCTCATCATCATTGACGCTCCTTCGGTGGAGAAGGATGACGCGGTGGTGTATTCCACCCTGCCTCTGGGCATTATCGTCACGGAAAAGCACATTATTACAGTCTGCCTGAAGGAAACCTCCATTCTGAAGGATTTCCAGGATGGGCTGGTGCGTAACGCAGACACCCAGAAGCGGACCCAGTTTATTCTCTATATGCTGCTCCAGGTGGCTAAGCGCTTCCTGCAATACCTGAAGCAGATCGACAAGATCTACAACTATATGGAGCGACAGCTCTACAAATCCCAGCGGAACAAGGAGCTTATCCAGCTGCTGGACCTGGAAAAGTCGCTGGTTTACTTTAATACCTCACTGAAAGCCAATGAGGTCACGTTGGAGAAGATCCTCCGGGGACGCATTATCACCCTTTATGAGGAGGACCACGATCTGCTGGAGGACGTGCTCATCGAGGTGCGTCAGGCTATCGAGATGGCCAACATCTATTCCTCCATCATTTCCGGCATGATGGACGCCTTTGCCTCCGTAATCTCCAACAACCTGAACGTGATCATGAAGGTGCTGACCTCTATCACCATCCTGCTTACCATCCCCAATATTTTCTTCAGCTTCTACGGTATGAACGTAGCCAATCTGCCCCTGGACCATTTCTGGTGGTTCCCCCTGGTGCTGTCCCTGGGCGTGATCCTGGTGACCGGCATCATCCTGAAGAAGAAAGATCTGTTCTAAATTTCGACCCGCTGTCCGGCACTGCCGCAGCGGGTCTTTCTTTTATAAGCTGACAAATATTTCAAAGAAAAAATAAAGTGCGATTCATACTGTGGTAACATTTTCATGGCATAATAGTTAGCAATGAACTAATTGGCAAAGGGGTTATCCCCTGGGTATGTGAAGAGAATGGAGGTTTTTCATGGCAAGCAATCCGAATTACTGTAATATTACGCCTGAAATCGAGAGCCTGGCGACTATGGCAAAAGAAAACAGCCGCATCGATCCAGGCGATTTTGTAAAGTATGATGTGAAGCGGGGCCTGCGTGATCTGAACGGTAAGGGTGTGCTTGCCGGACTGACCGAGATCTCCGATATTGTGGCCAAGAAGATCGTGGACGGACAGGAGGTTCCCTGTGAGGGCAAGCTGTATTACCGCGGCGTGGACGTGGAGCAGCTGGTGGCAGGCGCTCTGAAGGAGGGGCGCTTTGGCTTTGAGGAGACCGCCTATCTGCTTTTGCTGGGCAAACTGCCCACCAAGGAGGAACTGGACGGCTTTACCAAGCAGCTGTCTTACTATCGTTCCCTCCCCAACAATTTTGTGCGGGACGTAATTTTGAAGGCGCCCAGCCATGACATTATGAACTCCCTGGCCCGCAGTGTCCTCAACCTGGCCTCCTACGATGACCGGGCCGACGACATCTCTCTGCCCAATGTCATGCGCCAGTGCGTCCAGCTTATTGCCCTGTTCCCCATGCTCAGCGTCTACGGCTATCAGGCCTATAACTATAAAAGCGGCAGCAGCCTGTACATCCACGCGCCCCGGCCGGAACTGTCGGCGGCGGAGAACATCCTCTCCCTGCTGCGGGCAGATTCCTCCTATTCCTTCTGGGAGGCCCATGTGCTGGATATCTGTCTGACCCTCCATGCCGAGCACGGCGGCGGTAACAACTCCACCTTTACCACCCATGTGGTCACCTCCTCCGGCACCGATACCTACTCCTGTATGGCGGCGGCCTTGGCTTCTCTGAAGGGTCCCAAGCACGGCGGTGCCAATATCAAGGTGGTGCAGATGTTTGAGGACATGAAGGAGCACGTAAGGGACTGGAAGGATGAGGACGAGGTGCGGCAGTATCTCCAGGATCTGCTGGACAAGAAGGCCTTTGACAAAGCGGGCCTGATCTACGGTATGGGCCATGCCGTTTACTCTCTGTCCGACCCCCGCGCCAACATCTTCAAAACATTTGTGGAAAAGCTGTCCCGGGAGAAAGGCCGCAACGAGGAGTACGAGCTCTACTCCATGGTGGCCCGTCTGGGCCCCGAGGTCATTGCCGGGGAGCGGAAGATGTACAAGGGCGTGTCCGCCAATGTGGACTTCTACTCCGGATTTGTGTACCATATGCTGGATCTGCCTCTGGAGTTGTATACGCCCATCTTTGCTATGGCCCGTGTGGCAGGCTGGTCCGCCCACCGCATCGAGGAGCTTATCAATATGGGTAAAATTATCCGTCCTGCCTATAAGTATGTGGGCAGCCATGCGGATTATGTGCCTATGGATCAGCGCTGAACAACAACAAAAGAGCCGCCCTTTAGGGCGGCTCTTTTTTGCTCAATTGGCTCTGCGGACCTCCAGGTAGTAGTGTTCGGTCGACGGGTCCAGAGAGACAGTTTTGATCCCCTTTTTCAGGTCGAAGCCGAAATTCTGCCGGACGATCTGAATCAAACCCCGGTCCTCTAAAATGGCGGTCTGCTGCGTACAGGTCAGGTTGGAACCCAGCTGAGTCAGAAGATCATAGCCGTAGATTCCGCGGTTCTCCGTGTGGGCGCACACGAAGTCGTAGCTGCCTTCCTTGGTAAAGGAGGCCTCCACCGTGACACGCTCCCCGGCGGGGATGGTGAGGGTAGCCTCCCCGTAGAAAATGCGTTCCTGAATGTTGCACCATTCGAATACCATCTCCAGCATCGTCATGTTGGACGGGATGGAGGTTCCAAAGCTCTTGCAGAGGGTGTCAAAGAATACTGCTCGGGAAAGTGCAAGAACACCCATTGGTTTTCCGTACTTTTGATCCAGGGTGTCTGGAGCCTGGCAGAGAGAATCCAGTACGTCACCCAGAGTGGACTGGTACTGGGTGACGTGGGCCGAGACGCCTGCCAGCTCCTCTCCGGGGGTACAGCCGCCGTCCTGGTAACCCTGAATGGTGTATTCCTCCAACGGATCTCCCACTACGATGAGTAGTCGGGGATCCTCGGCATGAGGCGAGTTGGAATCGGGCAGAGAGAACTGGCGTTGGGCCCAGCCTGCCTCCTCGTCAATCCCGCTGCCGTCGAAGCCATAGGTCAATACGGCGGGGGCGTCCTCCGACCAGGGGTAGGTCACCGCCAGGGTGGGGGCGGCGGCATCGCTTTCCGGAAGGACAAAGTCGGTAAAAGAATAGACCGTCACCGGAGTGTCCAGGGTGGGAGCCTCCTGGTGGGCGGCTGCCAGATCTCCGCCCTTGATGATGGCCGCGTATTCCTCCCAGGACTCCACGCTCTGGTTCCCGCCCACGCCGGGGTAAATGGTGGTCTCCAACTCCGTGCCGTCTGCCGTCAAGGTAACGGGATAGAGTTCATAGAAACTCCCGGCAAAGGGATAGACCAGGGTAACGGTCAGGTCGGTGTCTGTGGGATTGGTGAGTATATAGGAGTCTTTGATCTGGATTTTAGTGCTGTTTCCGTCTTGCCATGGGGCAAAGTCCAGGGTGATGTGCCGCTCAGCGGTCAGACTGACGTTCTCCAGTGTGGTCAGAGGAAAGACCGGCCCGGCATAGGACATGAAGGTGGAAGCCTCGTCGTGACCGGCGCCGGCGCCGCCGCTGCTGCCTCCGATCCGGGGCAGCAGCCAGAAACCGCCCAGTACCACCACGGCCAGACCAGCGCATACCCCCATCCAGGGTTTGAATCGCCGGGACTGCCTGCGGGCGGCGGGAAGGGCGGCGATCCGCTCCCGCAGCTGCTGAGAGGCGTGGAGGTTCTCAACTTGGGCCAGATAATCTGTCTTATTCATCCTCAAAGCCTCCGATCATCCGTTCCCGCAGGGCCTGCCGCCCCCGGGAGAGCCAGGACAGTACCGTGTTCCGCTTGGCCCCTAAGATCACCCCGATCTCAGCAGCGGTGTACCCCTCAAAATAGTGCAGGTAGATGGTGTTGCGGTAGGGCTCCGGCAGGGCCCGCACCTCGTCCAGTACCGAGCCGTCCGCCCCCGGAGGAGCGGGGAAATGTTCGGACAGAGGCACCTCGCCGCTGCGCTTGGCCCGGCGGAGATTTTTACACTTGTTGATGGTCACCCGCAGCAGCCAGGCCTTCAGATGCTCCCCGTCCTGAAAGCCCTTGCCGCTGCGCAGCAGGGCCTCAAAGACCTCTTGAGTTACATCCTCCGCGTCCTGTAAGGTGGGGGCGTTGTGGCAGGCCGCCCGGTATACGGTGTCCAGATGGTGTTCCATTGCGTAGGAGAAGGGGGCATCCCCCTGGAGCTGCATGGCCATAGCGCTCTCTCCTTTCTGCCCATAACACACCTGAGCGAGGAAAATGATTGCATCGGAAGTAAAAAAGTTCGCCGCCGCAGCAATGCGGCGGCGAACTTTACTTTAGGGTTGTGCGGCTAACGCTTCGGCCACTCGAATGCCGTCCACGGCGGCGGAGGTGATCCCACCCGCATACCCGGCCCCCTCGCCGCAGGGGTAGAGGCCCCGGACGGCGGACTGGCAGTCCTCCCCCCGGAGAATGCGGACGGGGGAGGAGGAGCGGGTCTCCACACCGGTGAGCAGGCTGTTCGGCGCGGCGAAACCGTGAAGCTTTCGGTCAAAGACGGGTAGCGCCCCCCGTAGTGTGTCAGTAACATAGTCAGGCAGGCAGCGGTCCAGGTCGGTAGGGGTGATGCCGGGACGGTAAGTGGGTTCCACAGTGCCCAGAGTTTTGGAGTCTTGCCGGGCCAGGAAATCCTTTACGGTCTGAGCCGGGGCATGATAGTTTCCGCCCCCAAGGGTGAAGGCGGCCTCCTCCCAGTGTCGCTGGAAAGCAACTCCGGCCAGAGGGTGGTCGGAGCCGAAGTCGGCGGGACCCACCCCCACCAAAAAGCCGCCGTTGATATTTTTGCCGTCTCTGGCCCGATGGCTCATGCCGTTGGTTACCAGCCGCCCCTCCTCAGAGGCGGCGGCTACCACCTGGCCGCCGGGACAGACGCAGAAGGTAAAGGCGGAGCGGCCGTTAGGCAGGTGGCAGGCCAGCTTGTAGTCGGCGGCGGGCAGTTTCTCCCAGGCGGGGCCAAACTGAGCCAGAGAGACAGCGCTCTGGGGGTGCTCGATGCGCACGCCGATGGCAAAGGGCTTCTGTTCCATGGGAACGCCGGCCTCCAGCAGCATCTGGAAGGTGTCTCGGGCGGAGTGGCCGGGGGAGAGGACCAGTGCGTCACAAGGCAGATCATAGCTTCCCTGAGGGCCTTCTACAGTCAGTCCGGCTACCGCCCCATCCCGGAGGATGAGACCGGTGAGCTGATGGCCGAAGCGCACGTCGCAGCCCAGGCGGATCAGTTCCTGTCGAATATTTTTGACCACGTCCCGCAGCACATCGGTACCGATGTGGGGCTTGTGCTGGTACAGAATGTCCTCCGGGGCTCCTGCGCCCACCAGGGTACAGAATACGGTGGAGATACGGGGATCGTGGGTGCCGGTGGTCAGCTTACCGTCGGAGAAGGTGCCTGCCCCTCCCTCACCAAACTGGACGTTGGAGGATGGGTCCAGCACGCCGGTGGTCCAGAACCGCTCTACATCAGCGGTCCGCTCCTCCACCGGGCGGCCCCGCTCCAGGACGATGGGGGCCAGACCGTTCCGGGCCAGAAAGAGGGCGGCAAACAGCCCGGCGGGGCCCATACCGACCACCACAGGCGGCAGGGAAGAGGTTCGCCGCACGGTTGGGAAAACATAGGGGGCGCTCTGGTGGAGGGAAACGTTTTTATCCCGGCACCGGGCCATAACTCTGCCCTCGTCGGCCACGGTTACATCTACGGTGCAGACGTAGTGGACGTCGTTCTTTTTCCGGGCGTCGATGGACTGCCGGGCTAAAGACAGCCCGGTGATGACCTCCGGTTTCACGCCCAGAATGCGGGCGGCCTTTTTTTTCAGCTGCCCTTGGCTGCCGTCAAGGGGCAGGGAGATATTTTGGATGCGGAGCATAGAGTGATCCTCGTATTTCTCAGAATGCTGGTATTATATCATAAATAAAGAAAAATGGCATCCATCCGTTGTAAAGGATGGATGCCATTTTTGTTTTGGTGGTACCAAAGACAACCCCCGGCTAAGCCGGGGGTAAAAAATAGCTTAAAGCGAGGAGAAGAGTAGAAAAAGAAAAAACTCCCTGATAAGGTAGAAGTGGTTTGCCGAC
>NZ_NFIB01000004.1:0-117771 GCF_002159385.1 Flavonifractor sp. An52 | reverse complement strand
TGTAAAATTAACTTCCGGGTTTTTGTTACCTGCCCAACTTATCCGGAATTTAGTCTTGCAAGACTTTTCCGTAACCGGAAGTAAATCGTGCAAACCGGAAGTTACTTTTGCAATCCACCATGCACATCCCAATACCAAAAGTGTTATTTATAACAATAGCATATTCAGTCGGATAAAGCAAGTGAATGATAAATTCGCACGATTTTTGATTCCGCATAGTTGAAATAATCATGGGCCCTTGGGGAGTCACCCTATACTCAGATTGGTGAATTGTTCGGCGTATCTGAAAACTAAGCCATCGTAATCTATTATCGTGCGAAGCAGACAACCAAGAAAGGGCCGTCTTGCTCCCCGGTCTTGCTCAGGCTGAATTCGAGCAGGCCATAGCGGACACAGTTCTTGTGTGGGAGCGTTAAAACCCGAGTCTGCAAGCAGAATACCTTGGCACCCTTTCGAGGGCTGCCCAGGCCGCTCCTACTGTTCCGGTTCTTCTATAAAACGAGCGCCCGCTCTCCTGGTTCGATAGGAGAACGAGCGCTCGTTTTCGTCGTTGTGTACTTCCGCCGAGAGCCTCCACGCCACCTCAAAGCCGGCGATAAAGCTGTCGAGGGAGGTCTGTTCTCTGATGGAGTCCTGTGCATCGATGATCCGCAGCACCAGCTTGCGCTCCGGCTTTTCCAAAGCCGCGATCAACGCTTTGTGGCATTCCTCCACTTCGTTCTCCTGTTCGTCCAGCTCGGGACGGACATAAAAGTGATCATACAGCTCTTTGAGCAGTTTGTTTTCCATCACCATCATCTCCTTGCGAACCAAACATATACCACACTTTCCGCACAATAGCTATCAAAATTTCAGGAGGTTGTCCAGAATATCTGCCGCTTGCCGCAGTTCCTCCTGGGATGCTTCGCTGTGGTTGTTTTCGCTTTTGGCGGCTGGACAGGTCAGATAGGGAGCGTAGTTCTGCCGCGTCATGGAAGTGCGGAAATGGCCCAGCATCTGCGATACCTCTTCGGTGCCCATCCCATTTTGCAGGGCGAGGACGGCGCAGGTGTGCCGAAGGTCCGCGAAGCGGATATGATCCAGCCCGGCCTCCTTGATGATCTCATTGTGCATCCGGCGCACCATCTGGGGCGAGTAGGGCCGCTGTGTGGCCGGGTGCATGAACATGAGCGGGCTACTGGGGTGCCTGGTGTGTTCCGTGCGCAGAAGCTCTACAACTTCTTGGGTCAGGCTGACGGTCCTGGTGCCGCCTCTATACTCCACCAGCTCCCGCCGCTCTACCGCGCGGCTCTCCGAGATGGTCAGCGTCCACTCCTTTACATCCAGGTCGCTCCATCTCAGTGCAATCAGCTCGCCTTGCCGAAGCCCCGCCGTCAGCGCCAGCAGGAACATGGGGAGGTAGCCCAGCCGCTGGGCCGCGTCCAGATAGTCCTCCACCTCTGTTGGGGTCAGCACATTGGCACTGACCTTTTTGGGCTTTGGATAGCGGAATGCACGGGCGGGATTGTCCGTTATCAGGCCGTCCCGGATGGCCTGATCCAGGCATTGCTGGAGCAGGCGGTGGATATGCCGCATGGTGTGTTCGCCCAGCCTTGGGTATTCGGGGCTTTCCGGGCGGTGGCCGCCAAACAGCCTTCGCTCCTCCAAAAAATCGCCTACCTGCTCTGCGGTCAGCTCCTCCAGCGGGATCTCGCCCAGCCCGGGAAGGATATGGTTCTTGAAGAGATACCCATGGGCGGCGTAGGTGGTGGGGCGGCTCTGGTTCTTGTCGTAGACCTCCTGCCAGTGGAGGATATACTCTTTCAGTATCATATCCCCACCTCCACGCATTGGCGCTGCAGGTTCCGGAAGGCCACCCACGGCAGGCCCGCCTGTTTGAGTATCCGCTTGTGGAGGTAATAGAACTCGTGGAGCTGATACGGCGCTCCGGTCTTGGGGTTGAGGAACACATAGCGGCCGGTTTCCGGTATGCCCTCCAGAAGATGCTCCGCCTTGCGGTTGAGGGCCAGCAGGCGCCGGCCCTTGAGAATGTACCGGAAGCGGATATGAAAATCGGCCCACGACAAGGTGATGAGTTCACATTGCCGCAGGCCGCTGGAGAGTCCTGTGTAGATAAGTGGGAGCACGCCAAGCTGTTCCGCCGCGTTCAGATATCGCTGGAGCTGGCCCAGGCGCAAGGGGGCCGTTTTATATTCCTCGGCCTGCGGTTCCCGGCAGAGCCGTACCGGATTGTAGTGGATTAGCTGGTCACGGGCCGCTTCGTCCATACAGCGCCGCAGGAGCAGGTGGACGCACCAGACGCTTCTGGCGCTGAGTCCCTGGCTCCGCAGGCTGTCATAGAAGCCGGTGACGGCATTTTCCGACAGCTCCGCCAGCGGAATGCTCCCGATTCCGGGGAGAATGTGGCGGTAGATCAGATTGCGGTATCCGCCCACGGTGCTGCCGCTCCATCTGCTCTGGTTCTCGCAGAACCAGCGGTCACACCACCGGCCTACGGTGCAGCGGTTTTCTTTCTGCATATCGTCGCCTCCTTTCGGCAACCGAACAATACCACAGAAAGAGAGAAATAGCTACTACTTAATCGCGCTATGCAACTATCTTCAAAGCTCGGTTATCTTTTACATAGCAGTGGGCACCTTGCAATTTTGTGATATGGTCAAAAGTGACTACTGGCTCTCATCAGCCGATCGTTTCACACGAATTCAATTTGGCTGTTTTATCTGCCGGATTCGTAATTTCAAACGCTTTCGACTTGTTTCTTTTTCTAATACAGAGCCAAAGGTCTTTTCCTCTTTTTCCTCCCAGCTGGTAATATAACCAATAGTCTGTAAATGCTTTGCCAACTGTATATGCTGCGGCGTGGCAGACAGGTTAATTTCACGCCGCTTCGTGCGATCCGCAAGAGCTGTATAGTTTCCGCCCATTTCCTTGAACTTCTGTGCGAGCTCAACAGCATCCAATACTGTACAGTTTTCCAGTAGCAGTTGTTCTTGTTCTCTTTCGTCGACGCAATTCCATGCCTCGGCAAAAATACCTTTTGTCACCGGCATATGGAGTGTATACATTTGCAGCGCGATTTTCTTCGTCATATAATCTTCGGCATACGCAGAAAACAGTTTGGATTTATATTCCTGTTGAAGGCTGCTGGTCAAAAGCTTTTCGAGCAGATCGCTTGTCATTGGGATATCCTCATGCAAACTCATATACGCGTCCTGATTTTTAAGGATGAAGATCAAACTCATATCCGCCGAAACACTGTCAACATCTGAATAAGCAGCAACCGTAAACGCAAAATATTGGCAGTTAATCATAATCTGCAGAGTCGATTCATCTATGGACGGGAGGGGAATATTGAAGTCCTTCATCCGCAAAACGGGAAGAAGTTTTTCTTTGAGGGTTGTCTCAACATCCGTCAAAATAAATTCCTGGATAAAGTCATCCGGAACAACCTCGATATTCTCTTTCGACAGCTCATCCGCATGGAGCGAAATATATTGCTTCAGTTCATTGCTCAGTTTGTATGCCGTCCAATAGGAAATAACATTCTCCCAGTTTATGCTGACAACATTCTTTTCCAGCAGTGCATTCCAAATAGGCCGCCACTTGTTGCTCTCCGATTTGACACACTCTCCCGCACACGCTTCAATGCTGTCCAAGTGGAAATTCTCTTTCTGAATCAGCTGAAGTTGCAGATCCTGCTCATCCTTCAACCGAATAAGCATGTCTACAATATCTTCTGCACGATCGGAAAGCGTTGTGTGTTCCAAGACCACGTTGCGAACGTAGGGCTCAAAACCCTCATGGATATACCGCTTCAACGGCTCATATCCCACAGTGATGATTGTTGTATAGGGCTGTTCCTTCAGCGTTTTAAGTGCTCCTGCATTTTTATAGTTCACGACCGTTTGAATCATTGAGTCACTGAGTACATAACGGCAACCATCAAAAACGCAGTCCAGTACTTCATTCGGGACATTGGCAATCTGTAGAGTTTCAAAGCAAATCTTCAGGCCGTTTATCGCCGCTATTACGTTGGCTACATTACACGATACCAATTGTTGAAGGATGTCTTCATGCTGCTCAAAATAGCGAGCTATGCATCCGTCTTGGTTCTGGGTTTCAATAGTCGTTACATCTGACACATTCAGCAGTGTGCGTAGATATCGCAATTGCCGCTCATACGTTAAGGTTTCATTTGCAGAAACAGACGCCCACATTCCCGGCCATTTATCCGCCAACAATTTAATAAAGAGATCCGGCCATGCTGTTCTGTCAATAAATTCATCGATAAACTTCCAGCTGTTTTCACTTTGGTCTGACAGCTGCACAAGAAAAGCTGTCAGCTTTTCCGAAGGATTCTTAGCCAGTAGTTCTTCCATCAGATCAAAGTTGCAAATTGCCTTTTGCTCAAATTCATAGAGTTGCAGCCTTTCTACGACCATTGGTGTTTTTGTCAGTTTGTAATTGAAAGGTAGCGGAGATTGATTTTTTACCGAGAGGATAAAGTTCATGTCGTCTTTGGTAATGCTGGTTCCCTTAAAATAATTTATGTAGTTGGCATACTTTTCATCGATATACCCTCTCCGCAACAGAAAGACCAGCAGTTCGTTACTGCGTACATTATCCGACAACACTTTCTTGGCGGAAAATCCCTTTAAAAGCTGGACAAATGATAGTCCTGACAAAGAATGTTGTTTATCACGAAGTTCTTGCAAATTCTCTTGCAATTTTTGGAAATCATTTTCCGAAACTTGTTTTATCCGCTCCCAGCGTTCTATGTAAGTTTTCAAACATTCCTTATCAATGTCTTTGCAAATTTTTCTACCACTGTAATCATATATCCAGATATACTTGCTATTCTTTTGGATTTCCGCCAAGTTGAAGTCATCGCTTTCAACCTGTTCAATGGCAATAGAAGAGGTGGAACTATAGTTAGAGTTATTGAAACCCAGAAATGTGTAAAAACCTCCCGCAAGCGCTCCAACCATCGCATACTTGAGCTCTTGGAGGGTTTTCAGCGCATCTTGCTGAGCCCCTGTAATCGTCTCTGTATAGGTATCAATTTTCTTTTGAATCTCTTGTTGTTCCTTTGCAATAAAGGCCTGTTTATCCAGAAAGGCTTTTTTGACGACCCCTCTCTCATCCTGAATATCAGCAAAATCTCTTGGGTAAAGATTTTTGAACACCATCATTGCCAGCATCTGTTGATCTGACAAATCAAGGTCTTGTGAAGTGCGCAACGTTTTTTTGTAGACGATAAACTCATTGTAAATGTTCTGCAGGACCCGCATATCGGAAATATAAGGAGCCACATCCAGCACAAACCCTTCAGAAACATCATGCTTATTACCCTTTTTAGCTGCTTCCTGCAGCATCTGAAGCAGTATTTCTCCCGAATTGGTAGAGTTGATCACCGGGATGACCGGGATGATAAAATCGAAGAATTTTGTCCGATCCTCTCTGGAAAAAATATCATCCCGAACTGCGTATACGAACACGATAGGCTTGTTTTTGATTGAATCATCGTTATTGAGCAGGTTGTTCAATTCGCGAAGATGGACAAATATTGTTGGGTCCGTCAGGCGATCCAAATCCTCAAAAAAGACAGTTTTATACCCGGTGCGCTCAAAGAAGTACATGATCTCATCCAGATTCTTATTGAATACAGAATCTGAAATTTCATTACTGCTTTGAACTGTTGTGTCAGTCGGCAATTTTATTTCCTTCACTTTGAATTTGGACATTACCGTAATATACAAATAACTCACCACTGCCGAAAGCAGTGCCATCAGTGCCGGTATGAATAAAGGATTAGATGAGTATGGTGGGCAAAATCCTGTTACCATCTCTTTGTATTTTTCGAAAGTTGGCGCAGCAAAAATGGCCATCAAAAAGCCAGCCAGAATGAGTCCGGCAGCAACATGAACAAATACCGTAGAGAATCGAATCGCATGAAGTTTTCTATACCTACTCTGTGGAATCTTGCGGGGCTCAACTTTATAAAAAAGCTGTTTTAAGATTCCTTGCTCCACTTCATCCTCATTAACAGAAATTACTTTTTCCTTATCTTCCGGTACAGAATCCCCTTTTTCAAAAGTTGCCATCGAAATCTTGAGAGCAGATTTTCTGATAGCTTTGTATCGAAGAAGCCGTCTTTTCAGTCGTCCCTTCTTTTGGACGATCTTTTCATCCTCGGCCAGAAAAGTTTCAATAATACTGCTTTTACCCGATCCATAAGGTCCGGTCAATGCAATGTTCCTGATTTTCTTATTTTCAAACGCCCAGCGTAAGGCTGTAATATACTCATCGCCATTTTGAATATTATCGGCCGGCAGTAAGTCCCCGTACTCAGGCTGCTTCACGTCCTTTTGCTCACTTCTATTTTGGATAAAACCAGAACACCTTTGTTTCAGCTCAGATGCAAGACTACTTGCCGTTCTAAAGACACGATCAATAAAAACCATCGGACTCACCCTCTCTGTTCAAATGATCTATTTAAGGAACCTGGAATGTTGGACATACTGTTTTCTTTGGTACCCCTGTTTTCATTACACGTTATGGCTATTCTTTGTTTATGCGACGCATTTTCCGTGTCTGTTCACCGCACAGACTTTCTGCCTTCTCTTTACAGATGTACATTGCATTTAGTATAGCTGTATTTTCAGGAACCGACAAGAATTTATTGGAAAGTATCAGCAAAAATTGCCCTGTTTTGTTTATACCTCTTTTCTCGTCTTTTCTTATTGTGGTAAAATCAGTTTAACATAATTTTGTCCAAAAAGCAGAACTATCACCTTCGTTATAGTAGAAAGCGGATGATGCGCACTATGTACACCCTCACGATAAACGAGAAAACGGTATCCATTTTCCCGAGTTTGGAAGCAAATGCCCCTATTATCTACCTCAACACCTTCTCCGGCGAAGGGCAAAAGGTATATGAGGCCGCGCAGGCTGCTGGCTGCCCGCCGTTCACGCTGGTGGCCATCAGCGATCTGGACTGGAACCACGATATGGCCCCCTGGGATAGTCCACCTACTTTCAAAAATGCGGACCCCTGCACCGGCGGGGCGGACGACTATCTGCGGCTTCTGACCGAGGAGATCATTCCGGCGGCGGAGAAAGAGCTTGGCGGCGTTCCTCGCTGGCGGGGCATCGCCGGGTACTCGCTGGCCGGGCTGTTCGCTCTGTATGCCATCTACCAGACAGATCTGTTTTCCCGGGTGGGCAGCATGTCCGGCTCCCTCTGGTTTCCCGGCATGAAGGAGTACATCTTCTCCTATGAGCCACAGCACCAGCCGGACTGCATATATTTCTCTCTGGGAAATAAGGAGAGCAAAACCAAGAATCCGATCCTGCGCACGGTTCAGGAGAACACCGAGGAGATATACGCTTATTACCAGCGCAAAGGGATCGACACGGTGTTCCAGCTGAATCCTGGCAACCACTTTGTCCAGAGCGTGGAGCGCGCCGCTGCTGGTATTGCCTGGATGCTGAGCCGGTAAGTCTTGTCGGGCTGGATGTTTACCGTTATACTGGCAGCAGGGAGGCATTGTCAGAGAAGCGCTGCGTTGCAGTGACAAACACATACCATGCACACAATGGAGAAAAAGCCGATGAATACACCCACATTGGAAACGGAACGGTTGATTTTACGGAAATTCACAGAGCAGGACATGGACGCGCTATTTCAGATCCTTCAGGACGAAGAAGTCAATCGGTTTCTGCCTTGGTATCCGGTGAAATCCATGGACGAAGCCAAGCAGTTTTACGAGGAACGGTACGCGCCGATCTATGCCCAGCCCCGCGGGTATGCCTATGCGATCTGTTTGAAAGAGCGCAACACCCCAATTGGCTACATAAACGTGGCTATGGACGAACATCACGATTTCGGCTATGGGCTTTCCAAGGAATATTGGCACAAAGGGATCGTCACGGAAGCCGGCAGGGCGGTGATCGCGCAGGTGAAAAAGGACGGTTTGCCCTATATTACCGCTACTCATGACCGAAACAACCCCAGAAGCGGCGGTGTGATGCGAAACGTGGGTATGAAATACCAATATTCCTACGAGGAGCAGTGGCAGCCAAAAAACATCCTGGTCACGTTTCGGATGTATCAGCTGAATCTGGACGGGGAGAAAGACCGGGTCTACAAAAAATACTGGGACAGCTCGGACGTTCACTTTATCGAGGCGGGGATATTATGACCATGGAAATTCGAAAACTGCGCCCCGGCGACGATCTCTTCGCTGTCAGCCGGGTGTACGAGGAGAGCTGGCGGGAAGCGTATCGTGGACTGCTCCCCCAGGAATATCTGGACAGCATCCCGTTTGGAAAATGGGTCCCCTATCTGGAACAGGCCGGCCGGGAGTCACTGCTTTTGCTGGAGGGAGAAAAAATCGTAGGCACTGCCAGTTGCTGTGCCAGCCGGATGCCGGAGCTGGCAGGCTGGGGTGAGATCGCTTCCATCTATCTTCTGCCGGAATACTGGGGGAACGGCTGGGGAAAGGCACTGCTTTCCGCCGCAGTGAAGCAGTTGGAATCCATGGGCTATCGTGACCTTTTCCTGTGGGTACTGGAGGGAAACCAGCGGGCCAGAGCTTTCTATGAGCGCATGGGATTCCGCCCCAGCGGAGCCTATGCAGAAGATGAGATCGGCGGGATGCCGGTGCGGGAGATCCAGTACCGCTTAGAAAGGACGGACAATTTATGCCGACTTCCCAAGTAGCCGACCATTTCCCCTGCCCGGTGGAGCGGGTGTGGCCAACCGCGACCGACCGCTCCCGCGCCGACTGACGGCGGCACTGGCAGGCGTTTCCCTGACGAGAAAAAAGCATGAGACAGCCAAAGGCCCCCGGCGAAAAGCTGGGGGCCTTTGGCTGTTTCTTACTTCACCCAATGAGCCACGGCATCCCGCAGGAAGCGGGCGCAGCCGGGCACCTGTTTGTCGTAGTAGGCGGTGAACCGCTCGTCCATCACATAAAGCTCCGCAATCCCCCGGTGCCTGGCCGGGTCGTACCGATTCCCGGTGATGGTGAGCCACCGGCGGTGGAGGGCGGTGATCTCCTTGCCCTCTTGAGCCTCCGGGGACAGCCCGGCCTGGACGGCTGCCTCCAGCCGCTCCTGGATCTCCCGGCCCAGGTCCGTCCATTCCTGATACTGCGCCTGGGTCAAACCCATTACCGCGGCGTTGGCCTCGTCCACCTCCTGGTCGCCGTACTTGGCCCGGATCTCCGCTCCGTAGACTTCCTCATTATGGGCTACCGTGCGCCGCTTGAACGCCTCAAATTTCTGCTCGTCGCTCATGGTTTCGTTCCTTTCTTCCGCTCCGATGGTGTCTTTCACCGACCGGATGAGCTGCTCCAGCCGCTCCCGCTCCGCCTCCAACGCGGTCAGGTGGTTTCGCAGGGCGGCCAGACGGTCAAAGGAGGGATCGTCCAGACATTCCTTGATCTGGGCCAGCTCCACCCCGAGGGCCCGGTAATAGAGAATGTCCTGCAATCGGTCCACCTCCGCCCCGCCGTAGTAGCGGTAACCGCTCTCCGCCACCCGGCTGGGCTTGAGCAGGCCGATCTGGTCGTACCAGCGCAGGGTGCGGGTGGTCACCCCGGACAGGCGCGACAGCTCCTGAATGGAATACTCCATGAAACATCCCTCCTTACGGATACTATACCAGTTGACGGAGCGTCAAAGTCAAGGGAAGCTTTCCAATTTGACGGTTCTTTTTCTTTCGGCAACCGAACAATACCATAAAAAGAGAGAAGTGGCCACTGAAAACTGATTTTTTAACCGCAGAGCGAACGAAAGCCGCCGGTTGCTTTCAAATCAAACATGACATACAGCTGTCCTGTTTCTATGGTATAATGCAGATAAAAGCAGGAAAGGCGGTGCATCCCATGAAAATGGAGCGGCTTATTGGTATCCTGTCCATCCTGCTCCAGCGGGAGAGGGTCACCGCCCCGGAACTGGCCGAGCAGTTTGAGGTGTCCCGGCGAACCATCCAGCGGGACATCGAATCCCTGTGCCGGGCGGGTATCCCCATCGCCACCGCTCAGGGTGCGGGTGGGGGCATCTCCATCATGGAGGGCTACCGGGTGGACCGGACGGTGCTCACCGCCCCGGAGATGCAGGCCATCCTGGCGGGGCTCAGGAGTTTGGACAGCGTCAGCGGCACCCGGCGCTACGCCCAGCTGATGGAGAAGTTGTCCGCCAGGACGGGCGGGCTGGTGCCCGGCGGGGCACACATGCTCATCGACCTTTCCTCCTGGTACAAGACCAGCCTGCCGCCCAAGATCGAGCTGATCCAGAGTGCCATCGAGCAGCACCGCACGATCCGCTTCACCTACTTCTCCCCCAAAGGGGAGTCGGTGCGCACCGTGGAGCCCTGCTATCTGGTGTTCCCCTGGTCGGCCTGGTATGTGTGGGGCTGGTGCCGGAGCCGGGAGGATTTCCGGCTGTTCAAGCTGAACCGCATGACGGACCTCACCACCGGGGAGAGCTTTCCGCCCCGGGCTGCGCCCCTGCCGGATCTGGAGCCGGAGCGGATCTTTCCGGCGAAGTATCAGGTCACCGTGCTCTTTGACCCCAGCTGCCGCTGGCGGCTGGTGGAGGAATACGGGGCAGACCGCTTCACTGCGGAGCCGGACGGGCGGTTGCACTTTACCGGCGGCTTTCCTGACGCGGACAGCGTCCTCAGCTGGGTGCTCACCTTTGGGGATAAGGCGGAACTGGTGGAGCCGGAGGAGCTGCGGGAACAGCTGGGAAAACTGGCTGAAACACTGGCTCATCGTTACAGGAGGGATTGAGATGGCCTCTCATCAGGACTTTGTGGACTATGTGGCCGAACAGCTGCGGGAGGCCGGGACCATCCGCAGCCGGAAGATGTTCGGGGAGTATGGTCTCTACTGCGACGGCGTGTTCTTCGCCGTCATCTGCGGCGACCAGTTCTTTGTCAAAATTACCCCGGCGGGCGAGGCGGCCTTTCCCAATCTGCCCAAGGCTCCGCCCTATGAGGGGGCCAGAGACTATATCTGGGTGGAGGATGTGGATGACCGGGACACCATGATCGCCCTCACCCGTCTGACCTGTCTGGCCCTTCAGGAGCAGCCGAAAAAACGGAGGAAATAACCATGGCCTTTGATTACAAGAAAGAGTACAAGGAGTTCTATCTGCCGCCCAGAACGCCGGGCATCGTCACAGTGCCTGCCATGAACTTTCTGGCGGTGCGTGGGCAGGGCGATCCCAACGAGGAACAGGGCGCCTACAAGCAGGCCCTGGAACAGCTCTACGCGGTTGCTTACACCATCAAGATGAACAAGCGGAACCCGCCGGAGGGTTATTTCGAGTATGTGGTGCCGCCGCTGGAGGGCCTTTGGTGGCAGGAGGGCGTCCACGGGGTGGACTATTCCCGCAAGGCGGATTTTCGGTGGATCTCCCTCATCCGCCTGCCGGAGTTTGCGACCAAGGCGGTCTTTGACCGGGCCGTCCGGGAGGCCACGGAGAAAAAACAGCGGGACTTCTCCCAGGTGGAGTTTTCCTCCTGGGCGGAGGGGCTGTGTGTCCAGTGTATGCACATCGGCCCCTATGACGATGAGCCCGCCACCGTGGCGGCCATGGAGGAATATGCCAGGGCGCAGGGCTATGAGCTGGATTTCAGCCAGGGCCGGTTCCACCATGAGATCTACCTGAGCGATGTGCGGCGGTGCCAGCCGGAAAAGCTGAAAACTGTCATCCGACAGCCCATCAAACGGACGGAGTGATGGAAGAGATGAACACGATCATTCGCGAAATACGCCCGGAGGAATATACCCTTTTGCGGGAATTTCTCTATCAGGCCATCTATCTCCCGAAAGGCGTGGAGCCGCCGCCCCGGTCCGTGGTGGATCGGCCGGAGCTGCAGGTCTATATTGAGGGCTTCGGCACACGTCCCGGCGACTATTGTCTGGTTGCTGAGGTTGGAGGAAAAGTGGTAGGGGCGGCGTGGTGCCGCATCATGGAGGACTACGGCCACATCGACAACGACACCCCCTCCCTGGCCATCTCATTGCTGCCGGAGTATCGCGGAAAAGGCATCGGGACACGGCTGTTGAACGATCTTTTGCTCCTTCTCCAGGAGAATGGATACCGGCGGGCATCCCTCTCCGTCCAGAAGGAAAACCCGGCCCTGTGCCTCTACCAGCGAGCGGGCTTCCGAATCGCGGCAGAAAAGGGTACGGAATATCTGATGCTTTGGGATGCTGCCCAGGCGATGGAGCAGGAGAATATGGATATGGACGCAGAAAAACAGCGGGAAAGTAAGATCCAGCAGTGGTTTTCCATGTGGCTGGACAAGCAGAATACGGGCATTGAGGAGCTCTTTGCCCCCAATGCCGTCTACATCGAGAGCTGGGGACCGGAGTACCACGGCAGGGTGAAGATCAAGCTGTGGTTTGACGAGTGGAACACCCGTGGCACCGTGGAGTGGTGGGACATCCGGCAGTATTTCCACAAAGGCGACCAGACTGTGGTGGAGTGGGCTTTCCGGTGTGCCATGACGGACGGCACTGTCCAGAGCTTTGACGGGCTCTCCCTCATCCGCTGGAACGAAGCGGGGCAAATCTGCTTTTTGCAGGAATTCGGGTGCAACGAAAACCGCTACGACCCCTACGCCCAGGGGGACACCCCGGTGTTCCGGGAGGAACCGGCACTGTGGTTTTAACGGAGGGAGTGACATGAAGGGCTTTACCAGAGAAGAGACCCGCTTCTCCCTGTGCGGTCTCAACTGCGCTCTCTGCTCCATGTGTCTGGGCGGGTACTGTCCCGGCTGCGGCAGCGGGGCAGGCAACCAGAGCTGCGCCATCGCCAAGTGCTCCCTGGCCCACGGCGGGGTATCGTTTTGCTGGGAGTGTTCGGAGTACCCCTGCTCCCGCTATGATGGCTTTGACGATGGGGACTCCTTCGTCCCCCATCGGAACCGGCAGCAGGATATCGCCCGGGCCCAGGAACTGGGGCTGGATGCCTACCTCACGCAGTTAGCGGAAAAGCGCGCCATATTGGACGCACTTCTGGTGGGCTACAACGACGGCCGCCGCAAGACGCTCTTCCACACGGCGGTCTATCTTCTGCCGCTGGGGGAATTACAGTCCGTGATGGCTGACTTGGACAGCCGGCCGGAACTGGCCGGACAACCCATCAAGGAGCGGGCCTTTGCCACCGTGGAACTGCTTCAACAGGCAGCGGACCGCCGGAGCATCAGCCTGAAGCTGAATAAGAAAGCGAAGAAGGGGTGAGTTTATGCCAACTTCCAAGGTGACCGTCCACTTTTCCTGCCCGGTGGAGCGGGTGTGGCAGGTGGTAACTGACCTTTCCAACACCGCCTGGCGCAGCGACCTCAAACGGGTAGAGGTGCTGGACGAGGCCCACTTCGTAGAACACACCAAGAGCGGCTACGCCACGAACTTCACCGTCACGGCCTGTGAGCCGCTCCGCCGCTGGGCCTTCACCATGGAGAACGGCAATATACTGTGCTTGTAAACCAAAACAACACAGTATAGGGGGATTTCGCTTCCAATGGGTCGCTTGGCAGGCGACAACTATTTTCGCAGGATCTTCTCCATGGGTTTGCCCTTGGCCAGCTCGTCCACCAGCTTATCGAGATACCGGATGTCCCGCATGAGCGGGTCCTCGATCTCCTCCACCCGGATGCCGCAGATCTTGCCGGTGATCAGCGCCCGGTCTGGATTCATGGCGGGGGCGTTCCGGAAAAAGTCACCGTAGCTGGTGTTGGACTGCTCCAGTTCGGCCAGCTCCTCCGGCGTGTAGCCGGTGAGCCAGGCGGTGACCTGATGCACCTCGTCCCGGGTGCGGCCCTTTTTCTCCGCTTTCGCTACCAGCAGGGGGTACACCTTGGCAAAGGCCATTTCTGTTATATCCATCCGCGGCATGGCTTATCCTCCCAGCAGGCTATGGTCAAAGGCGAACAGAGCCTCGTTGATCTCGAAGATGTTGTAGTTCTGGTGGGCGATGAAATACTCCACGATGATGTCAAACTTGATGGCGTGGGAGAAGGCAAAGCCCGCCTTTTCCAGCATTTCACGGGCCTCGGCCAGCGGCAGCTCCAGGGCTACGGCAAAGGCCATGGCGGTGGGCTTGGAGGGCTTGTAGTGGACATCCGATCGGATCTTTGAAAAGAGCTTGCGGTCGATGTTGGCCTTTTTGTAGCACTGAGCGTCGGTCATGCCCCGCTCGTCGATCTTGCGCAGCAGCATCTGGGAAAAGCTCTCATCCAGCTTGCTGAGGGCCTCGTCCAGGCCGGGAGCCCCCACGGCGCAGGGCGCGGGCATCCACTGCGGCTCCTCCGCGGGCATGGATTCCAGGGCCATCCGGCGGCGCTGATTCTCATAGCTGTCAGTGTGGGCCTCCACATAGCGGTCATCGATGTAGGCGGCGATATCGGCAAAGAGCTTGCCGCCGATGGTATAAGCGGCCCGGTCGAAGATGACCAGGTACACGGTCATATCGTGGGAGAGCAGGAACTCCCCGATGGTGTCCACCGCCACCTTCAGCGCCTGGTCCTTGGGGTATCGTACCACAGATGGGCCTGCCTGGCAATCCGACGAAGCAGGGAGGGTGGGTTGCTCGACCCAGCATTTCCGTTCAAACAGCTTTCTCGTCATTCTAATCATTCTTGTCATTCTTGTGACAAGAAACAGCCGCCACGCCTCAGCCACGCTTCAGATAGCTATTCTTTGTTTATGCGGCGCATTTCCTGCGCCCTCTCTGCGGTGGTCTGGCACTCTAACACCGCTCACCCCGGGCGGCACTTCTTTTAATATACAGAATCCAATCCCACACCCATCCCAAAAGGAGAAAGTTTTGCTTGAAACACGCAGGGCGAAAGAGTGTCAAAGAGGAATTGCCGGAGCGGCGGAAAGGGCCAAAGAGGGCGGCAGAGTGCTGGTTGAAAGTTCCGACACACGTTTGGGATCAAGAGACCGGGCGTTCGAGTCGCCCCACTCGGACCAACTAAGGTTGCTGAAAAAGATGCAACCCCTGAAACCCTTGCTGCGGCAAGGGTTTCAGCCGTTTCAGAGGGAAAAATCGAGCACCAGCCGAGATGGAGATGCAAAAGGCCATTTTCGTGATGTGGGGTGATTCGAACCTCTGAGCAAAGAGAAAACAGCGAGAGAAGCCCCCGCTGGTAGTTCAAATCGAACTGCTAGCGGGGGCTTCTCGCTTTTTATTACGTAGCTGTTTCAGTTGGTGGTATTGCTTGCTTTGTCCTTGGTTCCTTGGTGGTCTTGGTAATAGCTTTCTACCATGGTTTTGGATATACTTGCGTTGCAAAACGAGGAAAGGAGCGCAGACCATGGCAGACAAGAAAAATCTATGCGCCCAAATCGACATCGCCCTGCACAACCGGGTAACAGAAGAAAAAGACCGCCTGGAGATGACCACCAGCCAGTACATCGCATCACTGCTCACTGAATACTACAAGATGAAAGATGAGAATGGAGGAATCAACATGACAGGCAGCAGAACGATGGCATTCCAGATCCCCGAGGAACTCTTCCAGCGCATCAAGACCCACCTGGCCAGAGAAACGGCTCGGACCGGCGTAAAGCTCACCCAGCGGGACTTCGTCCTGGGCCTGATCGAGCGGGCGCTGGCGGAAGCCGAAGCCAGCCTGGCCCCACAGGAGGCCCCGGAGAGCACCGAGGAAGCCCCGGAGGACAGTGGAGCCGCCGGTACCACCCCAGACGCCAGCGAGGCCAGCGCAGAGGCGGAGAGAGACACAGCGGACATCGAACAATAACACAAGGAGTCAAAGCAAGGGGCCGGAGAACACATCTCAAGCGGATGTGTCCTCCGGCCCCTTTTTTGTTTTTTCGAGAAGGAGATGACATGATGCAAACAGCAGAAAGGACGCGTTTTACAGAGGCTGAAATGGCCACTGTCCGAGACACGGACCTTCCGGATCTGCTGAGCTCCCTGGGCTACCAGGTGAAGCGGATCGGCAGGTACTACACCACGCAGGAGATGGATAGCATCCGGATCAAGGACAGACGTACCTGGTTCCGCTACTCAGAGGGTATCGGCGGAGATGCCATCACATTCCTCCAGCGGTTCTATAACAAAAGTTTCCCGGAGGCCGTGGAGTACCTGCTGACCTGGCATGGCCGCGCCCGTGACTCTCCCCCGGTGAGCACTCCGCGGCAGACCAAGGAAAAGGAGGAAAAGGTCCCCTTTACCCTCCCACCTGCCAACGTGGATCACCGCAGGGTGTTTGCCTATCTGAGCATCCCAAAGCAGTCTGTTTTATCGATTATGAATACTGGTATTATTCCTACAAGAATTTATATCACATACTCCCCAATCCAGTCAGATGGAGGGACGAATTAAAAAAGAGTTTTGATCTGGTGGAGCTGTTCTTTTTCGGCGCTTTCGAGCAGCCGGATCTTTGCACCGAGATGCCCAAGATCCGAGCAGTCTCCAACATGATCGTATCAACAGACAATCAAGGACATTTTCATAAAAAGGATATGACCGATTTTATCATGCTGGACCACATATATCAATACGCCATGGAGGACAAAGGCGGAAGCGTCTACATCCTCTTTACCGGCGACGGTCATTTCCAGGCAGTCACCCGGTTTCTGAGGCAAAAGCTGCATAAAGAAGTGGTGGTCTATGGGATACGGGGGGCGTTCAGCCGTCAGCTCCAGGAGACAGCTGCGAGGACCGTGCAACTCCCTGCGGACGATGAAGCCATCCGCGGCTGTTATCGCCTGATCATAGACAATTTCAGCTATCTTGCGGAGCATCCGCAAAAACACGTGATCCCCACCTTCGCAGGGACCGCGGCGGCGGTGGCCCGATACACGGGCGTGGAGGAAGCCACGATCCGCACCGCGCTCCAGGAGATGCTGGATCTCGGCTATCTTGTACGCAAGGATTACCGGGTGGAGTTCAATCGAATTGTAAAGATCTTGGCTCCAGACTGGGAAAAACTACATGATGCAGGGCTGTGGGAATACCCACAATGACCCCAAGAGGGACCAGGGCAGCAGACGCTGTCCTGGTCCTTTTTTGATTTCAAAGGAGGGAAAAACACGAAAAATCAGAAATATGAGATCACAGATATCGTCCACGAAACGTATTCTTTTCTTCATCGTATCCGGGCGCTAAGGGATATCGGGAAAAAGGTAAAGGCCGGAGATCTGGGCGGCTTCGTAGAGAGCGAGAGCAACCTGTCTTTTGAGACGGGAGATGATGCCTGGATCTTTGGCGACGCGATCGTGTGTAATGACGCCTATGTGGACAAGGGCTCGGCCCTATATGGAGAATCCATCGCCTGCGGAAACGCCTACGTTTCCCAAAAATCCGCTCTAAGCGGCCATGCCCGCGCGGAGGATGACGCCTACATTCGAGGCAGCAATCTATGCGGTCACGCCAGGGTGTCCGATTGTGGAATGGTTTTGGACTCGCCGGACACAGGATGTGCGCCTATCCTATGCTGCTTTGTCTAAGGAACGGATTGTGCGGGAGCTGGCCCAGAGCGCGTGACGGCCCACTGTCTGCCGATTGCCCTTGATAACATCCCAGTAGGCAGGTATAATGAGACAACAGGAGGAGGTGCGCACATGAAAGTCGAGTTCACCTTTGACAAGGAACAGATCCAGCAATACGGATATACTGTGGAGGCTGTGCGGCAGACGATCCAGAAAAGCTTTGCAGCAAAAGGATTGCACTGCATTTCCAATGGAGAGAGGCTGTCCTTTGCGGGCTGTGGCGGTGAAGAAGATTTCTCCAATATGTGGGCCATTTTGATGGCATTGCTTCGGACAGATTGGTTCCCCAAGTTTGCAGCTTCCTGCACTTGGCATGATGATGATGGCACTCAGGAGGATGTGCTGTCCCAAGCGTGGAAGATCCAAAGACGGAAGATGGCCTAATATGTCCAACACCGGCAGTAGAAAGCAGATTACATTTGATCTGCACCAGGAGTCATTGAAACAGCTCTACCCGCATACGGAGCCGCCTCAAAATGCGCAATACTATAAAAAGGCGTATCAAGATATCCGCCGATTTATGACGGCCAACGGATTTGAACATCGCCAGTATCTTCATGCTGCGGGGTGTGCGCCCGTTCCTCTCGGACAAGTACGACCTGACAAAGCATCCGAATTACAAATACACCGCCGACGCCGACAAGAAGTACCTCTTTGATATGGAACGGTACATGAAACGCAAACCGGCCATCGTAAAGCCGGATGAGCCTTTCGAGATGTACGAATTGACAGCAACGGACCTTCAATAACAATTCTACAACGAAGAAAGGAAATATGATTTATGGATTTTTTCACTAACGCTATCGACGTATTGCAGACTCTGGTGATTGCGCTGGGCGGCGGCCTGTGCGTGTGGGGCGGCATCAACCTCCTGGAAGGTTACGGGCAGGACAACCCTGCCTCCAAAAGCCAGGGCATCAAGCAGTTCATGGCTAATTAAAGGGAACAAAAAGAAAGGAAAAGCCAATCCAGACGGTATCAGCGGCAGGCTACAAGAATAAATTGTGATTTCACAAGATTGGTGCTATAATAAGAGAAAAGTTCCTGCCGGGGCAGCCGCTCCGGTGGTATGGATAGAAAGGCAGGAAAACAATATGCACATCAGCTATAAACCACTCTGGCACACACTGTTAGAGCGTGATATGAGAAAAGAGGATTTAAGGCTTGCCGCTGGTATGACAACAAATATGATTGCCAACATGAGCAAAGAGGGAAAGCACATCAGCATGGATACATTAGCCCGTATCTGCGAAACGCTGAATTGTGAGATTACCGATGTGATTGAGTTAGTACCAGACGAGCCTGCTTCCACAGGAGGTAAGGAACATGAGCGAATTGAAACCAAGAATAAAAGAAAACGGAATTGATTATATCCTTGTTGGAGATTACTACATCCCGGACTTGAAGTTGCCGGAGGAACACCGCCCCATCGGAAAGTACGGACGGATGCACCGGGAATATTTAAGAGAAGTCTGCCCAGCCAGATTACACACATTGACCCTGACCGGGGAATTGTGGACATATCTTGCAGACCTGAACGAACAGGCACAGAAACGGTTAGACACCATCATGGAGCAGATGAAAGCTGCCGAGGGCGTGACCGAGGAATTGAAGCGTACCCGTCAAATGGAATGGGTGCAGCGTTGCAATAACATTCACAACCGGGCAGAAGAAATTGTTTTACATGAGATGATTTATTCATAACGGTATGGTAGAATGATTATTACAAATTAGAAGTTGTAAAGGAGACTTTGTATGGGTAGAAAAGAAATAACAACAAAAGAAGATTTAATGAAAGTAATAGAATTATTCGAAAATACTGGAATTACATACTGGTTGGATGGCGGATGGGGTGTAGATATTTTAGCTGGTAAACAAACAAGAATTCATAGAGATATAGATATAAATTTTGATGCTCAACATACGGAAAAATTGTTAAATGTGCTTTTGAATCTGGGCTATAAAATTGATACAGACTGGAAACCGGTTAGAATAGAGTTATATAGTGATGAACTTGGTTACTTAGACATTCACCCGTTCGTTTTAAGTGAGGACGGAACTTCAAAACAAGCTGATTTAGAGGGTGGCTGGTATGAGTTTGAAAAAGATTACTTTGGTAGTGCTTTTTTTGAAGGAAAAACAATTCCTTGTATATCCTTAAAAGGCCAAAGAGTTTTCCATTCAGGTTATGAATTAAGAGATAAAGATAAGCATGATATTTCAATTCTTGAAAGTTTATCAAAATAACATTGCTGTAATTTCTAAGATAAATTCCACTTTATCGCTTTGAAATTTTAACTGAATAAGTATAGCACCAACCGCTGCTACATGGAAGCAAACACAACCATGCAACAGCGGTTTTTCTTTACCGTTTTTTCCTTTGACTGATAGGAGTTCCTGTTTTCTTTGATTTTTGTAGAATCCGAATGAGCCAGCGAAATTCTTCGTCTGACAGATTTTTATAGTTGATGCCGAGCTGCTTGCAGTAAAGGACAACCAGCTTTTCATCCCGACTGCCCTTGAAATTTTCAACCGCTTCCAAATTTTCTTTCAATTCATCGGCAACGGTGGTCTGGGGCGCACTCTCGCTGTCCTTTTTGTGGGCTTCCCGAATATCCCGGATAATGAGATTGAGGTCATCAAGAACCATGTGGCTGAAATATTCATCATCGCTGATATGGGCGGCTTGCAGCACTTTCAAATGCGGGTCGTCTTCGCCGGGGCGATACCGTTCAATGATTTCATGCCGGACAGTATCGACAAGGGCGTTGAGGTTTTGAATCTGCATGGTGGCAATCCCATCTACATAAATCTCAATGTCCGCAAGAAACTTGATAAAGTCCTTATGAGTGGCAAGCTCACAGAGCAGACGGTTGTTAATCCGACCGCCTTTCAGAAGTGCCACCATCTCATCATTCAAATGCAGCTCTGTTAGTGGCGTGTTGATCTGCTCCCGGTTCTCTGTCCGGCACAGCAGATAATCAACGGAAACCCCATAGAAGTCTGCCAGCGTGATAAGGTTGCCATGATTGATTTCCTTATAATCCTCTTTTTCATAACTGCCAAGAGCTGATTTGGAAATGCCCGTCAGCTCTGATAATTCTTCCAGATTTAAGCCTTTGTCCTTGCGGAGTTCCCAAAGGCGTTCCTGTATGCTTGTCGCTCCTTTCATGGGCGCACGCTCCTTTCCGGCGGTTTCATTACTGCCGCTTAACTGGATTATATCATACTTTCCGCAATCGTGGAAATTTCTGATTTTTACCCTTAATTCCTACTTTGTGGACATACGGCACAGGGCACAAAAATGTTCTATGATACAGGTAGTTCATCGATGGATTATTCCAATCGAATGACCAGCCTGTGTGGGATATGCTTCCCCGGCGATGTAGCGCCATGACTTTTGGCAGGGATATGGAGGAACCCTGACCGAAACGAGCGTACCAAAGGGAGCAATACGCCGCTGTGAGATTCAGGGGAGGAACGACACCGGGGAGAACTGGCGAACTGATACCGAAATGATACCGAAACACGACAATCTGATAGGGGGATAGTCTACCCTATTGCTGATACTTCTGGAGATTTTAGACGGCTCTATGACCGTAATTTTGCCGAAAATCGCCCCGAAACTATACACTAAAACGGGAGGAAACGCAATATGCCGAGAATGAGCAAAAAGAGGAAGCATGAGCTTTCTTTTTACCTCAATGACCGGGGGCGTGTCACTTACAACGAATTATGCCGGAAATGCAAGCATGGGTGCAAGCAGAGCTTCCGGGCGGTTGTGGTTGACTGCCCCCGTTATTTATCCAAAAGAGCAAAGAAAAAGGAGGAACACACCGAATGAATTTTGAATTTATGACGATAGGCACACCGTTGCCGCCCTGTATGCCCTTTCCCAGAGCGTTGACAGGATTTCCAGTCAGCAGCACCGCAAAGGTCATGTACTGCCGGATGTTGGACGCTATGCTATCCAACGGACAGGAGGACGAGAACGGAATCCTGTTTATCTGCTTCCCTGTCACAGCCATTGCCGCAGTCCTGTCCCGCAGCCCCATGACGGTCAAGCGTTCTCTGAATGAACTGGAAACCGCCGGACTGATCATGCGAGTGCGTCAGGGCGTTGGAGAACCAAACAGGATTTATGTGCTGATACCGGGAAAGGAGGACGCTGCCCTTGCCTGATACCTCAAAGCTGGAAAAGCTCAACCGAGAGTTGGAAAAGAGTGAAAAGAAACTGCGGAAAGCCATCAATGATGAAAAGGCATTGCAGCACCAGCTAAAGCAGCTTACCCGAAAAGAACGGACACACCGGCTCTGTACTCGTGGCGGTATGCTGGAAAGTTTTCTGCAAGAGCCGGAACGCCTGACAGATGATGATGTCATGCTGTTGTTGACACTCATTTTTCACAGGCAGGACACGCAGGAACTATTGAAGAAACTGCTGGAACGTGAGAAGCCGGAAACCCCTTAGTTTACTAAGGGCGCAATTATACACCACCCAGAGGTTGGTGCATTGCGTTCTCCGAAGGCTCCTCGCCGGGGGGCTGTGATTTTCCGCAGTCATGGTCTGCTCCAAATCAAACAGGGGACGCTACGCTTCCCCTGCGCTGGCTGCCGCCAGCTACCCTTTTGTGGACTTGCCATCTGGGGAGACCTTGCGCTGCAAGCTGTTCCCAGCCGACAAGTTTCATAAAATATGCTATCTTTTCGATAGGCAATAAAGTATAATAAAGTCAGCAATAAATCGGAATTTTACGGTCAGTAAGGAATGCGTAAAGTTATATGATTGTATTATAAGCGATTTGTTAAATTTTTATAACCACTTGTATTTGCCTGCGATTTATGGTATAATATTTTGAAATTTAGAAAGAGGTGGGAAGATGATTAACTTTTCTTGCAAATAAAATCAAAATATGCGGTAGTGCTATACTTTGGCATTATTGTGTCTATTGCAAGAAAGTTATATGTCTATCTTACTCAATATAGTGCTGTTGCCACTTTTGCTTAGTGGTGTTATTTTATGCTATGACGAGCTGCAAGGATAAACTTTCTTGTGGCTCTTATTTTGTTTTGGAGGTGCTTTATGAATAGTGCAGAACAGATAGTTACACATGATTCACTCCGTATAGTGTCGGTTCCTTTTGGTGAAATCTATACGTAGTAAACATTCACCGAACCGACTTTGTATCGTATGACATGCAAAGGAGGATAATATTTATGTCAATGATTAAAATTGAAAACCTTACGTTTTCATATCCGACAAGTTATGATAATGTTTTTGAAAATGTCAGTTTCCAGGTTGATACCGATTGGAAGCTTGGTTTTGTGGGCAGAAACGGACGAGGTAAAACAACCTTTCTGAATCTTCTGCTTGGGAAATATGAGTATAGTGGAAAAATCCTATCATCCGTACAGTTTGATTATTTTCCTTATCCCGTTTCAGATAAGAATCGTATTACAGAGGATATATTGCAGGAGATTTGCCCACTTGCGGAAGAATGGGAACTTATGCGAGAACTTTCTTATCTTGATGTTGATGTCGATGTGCTTTGGCGACCTTTTGAAACACTTTCCAACGGAGAGCAGACAAAGGTTTTGATTGCCGCTCTTTTTCTTAATGAAGGGCATTTCCTACTGATTGATGAACCTACCAACCATTTGGATGCCAAAGCGAGAAAAAGTGTGGCGGCATATCTGAAAAAGAAAAAGGGATTCATCTTAGTTTCTCACGATCGTCGCTTTCTTGACGATTGTGTTGACTATATTCTATCGATTAACCGAGCGAATATCGAAGTGCAAAGAGGAAACTTTTCATCATGGATGTCAAATTTTGAGCGACAGCAAGAATTTGAACTGGCTCAGAACGAACGTTTGCAAAAGGACATCAGACGATTACAGCAGTCGGCAAAACGCGCTGCAGTATGGTCTGAACGTGTAGAAGCTTCCAAAATTGGGGCAGCAGATAAAGGTTATGTCGGTCATAAAGCCGCCAAAATGATGAAGCGTTCAAAATCTATAGAAGCGAGACAACAACAGACAATCGAACAAAAATCAGCATTGCTGAAAAATATGGAAACCGCAGAAGCCCTCAAGATACAACCGCTTAATTACCATACAGATTTGCTTGCATCATTATCGAATGTAGTAGTTTATTATGATGGCATTTCAGTTTGTGAACCCGTTTCGTTTGAAATAAGACAGGGAGAACGCATTGTGCTTGATGGAAAGAACGGCAGTGGCAAAAGTAGCCTGTTAAAGTTGGTAGTCGGGCAGTCCATAGATTATACGGGTACAGTAACACTTGGCTCTGGGCTTGTAATTTCTTATGTGCCACAGGATACATCGTATTTATGTGGAACCCTTTCCGAGTTTGCAGAAGAAAACAACCTTGATGAAAGTTTGTTCAAGGCAATTCTTAGGAAAATGGACTTTGAGCGTGTACAGTTTGAAAAGGATATTAAAGACTTTTCTGGCGGGCAAAAGAAGAAAGTCCTAATTGCGAAAAGCCTTTGTGAAAAGGCACACTTGTATGTATGGGATGAACCGCTCAACTTTATTGATGTGTACTCACGTATGCAGATTGAACAACTCATAACGGAGTTTGCCCCGACCATGCTCCTGGTAGAACATGACAGTGTTTTTCGAGATACTGTGGCAAGTAAAATTGTGAATATCTAAATTGGTTCTTCCGCAATTTTACGTTTTTCGCTTTAATAAAAATGGAGAATGCTGATTTACACTGGCATTCCAGTATTGAAAAATTACAAAATACGGATAATTGCGTAAGAACCTCTAAATTAAAATAATTGTATGGGTTAATTCCAGCTTTACAGAGACTCAAATTCCAGTTTGTAGAATTAAGAAAATCGTAATTTGTGGAGGTAAAATATAGATGAATCAAGGTAGAATTATTGTAATCACAGGTGCGCCGGGGACAGGAAAAACTACAACGGCATCTGCTGTTGCAAAAGAATCAGATTTGGAAAAGTCTGTGCATATGCACACAGATGACTTTTATCATTATTTGAGTAAAGGGGCAATACCACCGCATTTGCCGGAATCAAATGAGCAAAATTTGATTGTCATTGAAGCGTTTTTAGAAGCTGCGAAGCGATATGCTCGTGGTGGATATGATGTAATTGTTGACGGTATTATCGGACCGTGGTTTTTAAAGCCGTGGCAAAGTCTTGTTCGGGAACATTATGAGGTGCATTATATTATTTTAAGGGCAAGTAAGGAAGAAACCTTGAAGCGAGCTGTTGAACGCTCAAAGTTAGACCGAAAGACAAATATCGAATTGGTAGAAACCATGTGGGAGCAATTTTGCAATCTGGGAATATATGAATCGAATGTTATAGATACGACCACTTATTCCATTCAAGAAACTGTTCCGCAGTACAAGAAAAAATCGCAAGTAGGGCAGCGTTGTTGTCTTAGATTGTTTTGGTGCAATTCCAGTTTGTTAGCTTTACATCGGGTCAACTTGTCCCGAACTTTTACAACTAAATACCCGCCGCTCACACAGTGGCACACCGAGCAGGAAATCTGAAAAAGGTCTCCTGCTTTTTTTCTGCCCAAAATGAGGTGGTAAAACGCCACCCCATCCACCAATTAGCGAAAGGAGGGACACGAAATGCCTTGTCCACACAACGAAATCACGATTGTTCAGCGCAGCCAGCGGCAGTCTGCGGTTGCCGCCGCTGCTTACCAAAGCGGCGAAAAGCTGTTCTGTGAATACGACCAGCAAGTAAAGCACTACCCGGAAAAGCGTGGTATCGTCCACAATGAAATCCTGCTCCCGGCAAATGCTCCACAGGAATATGCAGACCGCAATACTTTATGGAATGCCGCCGAAGCGGTGGAAAAGCAATGGAACTCCCAGCTTGCAAGGCGGTGGGTGCTTACCATTCCCAGAGAGATACCGCCCGACCAGTACGCTGTCCTTGTACGGGAGTTTTGTGAACAGCAGTTTGTTTCCAAAGGCATGATTGCTGATTTTGCCATCCATGACCCCCATCCGCCGGGACACAATCCCCACGCCCATGTCCTGCTGACCATGCGGGCAATGGATGAACATGGAAAATGGCTTCCCAAGAGCCGCAAGGTTTATGACCTTGACGAGAATGGGGAACGGATAAAGCTGCCGTCCGGCAGGTGGAAAAGCCACAAGGAGGATACGGTGGACTGGAACGACCAGAAGTATTGTGAAATCTGGCGGCATGAATGGGAGGTTATCCAGAACCGCTATCTGGACGCCAATGACCGCCCGGAGCGTGTGGACTTGCGTTCCTATGCCAGACAGGGGCTTGATATAGTCCCCACTGTCCATGAGGGGACTGCTGTCCGGCAGATGGAAAAGCGAGGTATCCAGACGAATATCGGCAACCTGAACCGGGAAATCAGAGCCGCCAACCGCCTGATGAAGTCCATCCGGCAGCTTATCCAAAACCTCAAAGGCTGGATTACCGAGCTGGGAGAAAAACGGAAGGAGCTGCTTGCACAAAAGGCGGCGGAGGAAGCGACACTTCTTCCCAATCTGCTGATGAAGTATATGGAGATACGAAAGGAAGAACGGAAGGACTGGACAAGGGCTGGACAGAACCGGGGAACTTCACAGGACTTAAAGGCAGTCAGCGAAGCCCTGTCCTATCTCCGGCAAAAGGGGCTTTCCACTGTGGAGGACTTAGAAGCGTTTCTGGAATCTTCCGGGAAATCAGCCGCAGATTACCGCAATCAGATGAAGCCAAAGGAAGCCCGGAGCAAAGTGATTGACGGGATTCTTGCCAGCCGGACAGACTGCAAGGAATGTAAGGCTGTCTATGAGAAGTACCAGAAGATATTTTTTAAGAAAATAAAGGGGAAATTCAAACAGGAACACCCGGAGGTTGCCCGGTATGAGAAAGCCGCTGACTACCTTGCCAAGCACCCGGACGATAAGGATAAAACGAAAAATGAGTTGCAACAGGAGCAGGAAACGCTTCTCAGCGAAATCGCAGAGCTGAAAGTACCACTGACCGAGGTACAGGAGGATTTGAAGAAGCTGCGGGACATCCGCTACTGGGTACGGAAAGCCACACCCGGCACAGAGGAAAGCAAAGAGCCGCCCAAGAAGCAGCCCATCAAAGAAGTCTTGCAGGATAAGACTGACGAGAAAAAAGCACAAAGAACCGCCCCGGCACAGGAGAAACACAGACAACAGGATATGGAACTTTAACAGGCACTTGCCATTTTCAATTAGAGAATGTCAGGTGCTTTTCTTATTTTCAAGGAGGGATAGATTTGAATGTATTCGAAGCTGTGAAGCAGTCCGTCACAACAAGACAGGCTGCGGAGTATTATGGAATCCATGTAGGTCGGAACGGGATGGCTTGCTGCCCGTTCCATAACGATAAAACCCCAAGCATGAAGCTGGATCGGCGTTACCATTGCTTCGGCTGCGGTGCGGATGGGGATGTGATTGATTTTGCCGCCGCCCTGTATGGGCTGGGAAAGAAAGAAGCCGCCGTACAGCTGGCACAGGACTTCGGGCTTTCCTATGAGGACTGGAAACCGCCGGGAAAGGTAAAAAAGCCCAAGACCCGGCAGAAATCCCCGGAGGAACAGTTTCAGGAAGCAAAGAATCGCTGCTTCCGTATTCTTGCCGATTATCTCCATCTGCTGATGGCATGGAGAACGGACTACGCCCCGCACTCCCCGGAGGAAGCCTTTCATCCCCGGTTTGTGGAAGCCTTACAGAAGCAAGCCCAAGTGGAATATCTGCTGGATGTGCTGCTGTTCGGGGAAACAGAGGAAAAAGCGGATTTGATTACGGACTACGGAAAGGATGTGATACAGCTTGAACAGCGAATGGCAGAACTTGCAGCCGCAGACGCAGCAAGAACTAAAAAACACTATGAACGCCATGCAGCCGCCCCAGAGCGTTGAGGAAATCAAGGCGGGGCTGGAAACCACCGAGAAAGGCGGTGTCCGTCAGAGCATACGGAACTGCCTGACCGTATCCCCGGACGGACAGCCGGTTTTTGACCGCCGACATGGCGGAGACCGCTTCGGTGGTCCTCCACCTGGCGGCCAAGGTACCGCCCTTTGACGGGTGCGGGGAGTTCTTCCCGGATGTGTCCTTGCTGGTAAATGACAAGAAGGTGTCCGACCACCACGCCATCATCCCCACGCTGGAGCTGGAGAAGGCGGACCTGTCCGAACTGCCCGTGGGTGAGCGCAATATCCTTCTGCTGGTGTGCCGGGAGCTGCTGTGCGCGGCGGCGGAGCCCTATGTGTACGAGGCGGTGACGGCGACCTTTACCTGCGGCGGGCAGACCTTCACCGCCAAGGGGCGGCGCATCCTCTCCGAGGGCTGGCGTGAGATCGACCACATTTTCCGCGCCTCCCTGAAGGAGAAGCCGGAGGACGAGGCGGAACCCGCCACCCTGCCGGACTTCACCGAGGGTCAACTTTTTGACCGGGTGGAGACCGCTGTCACCGAGCACTTCACCGCCCCGCCCAAGGCGTACACGGAGGACACCCTTCTGGCGGCGATGGAGACTGCCGGGAAAGAGGAGATGCCGGAGGACGCCGAGCGCAAGGGCCTGGGCACCCCGGCCACCAGGGCGGCGATCCTGGAGAAGCTGGTGGCGGCCGGGTTTGTGGAGCGCAAAGGGAAAAGTCTCATCCCTACCAAGGCGGGGATCAACCTGGTCACCGTCCTGCCGGATACTTTGACCTCTCCCATGCTCACGGCGGAGTGGGAGCAGAAGCTGACCGCCATCGCCAGGGGTGAGGGCGATCCCGCCGCTTTCATGGCGGGGATCTCTGACATGGCGCGGGAACTGGTGAAAACCTATTCCCACATCTCCGAGGAGGGCCAGAAGCTGTTCGCCCCGGAGCGGGAGGCCGTGGGTCTCTGCCCCCGCTGCGGCAAGCCGGTCTATGAGGGCAGGAAGAATTTTTACTGCTCCGACCGCGCCTGCCGCTTTGTCCTTTGGAAGGACGACCGCTTCTGGACCTCCCGCAAGAAGGAGCTGACAAAAAAGATGGCCGGCGACCTTTTGAAGAAGGGCCGCACCTCCGTCAAGGGGATGTGGTCTGAAAAGAAGGGCGCCGCCTATGACGCGGTGGTGGTGCTGGACGATACCGGCGAGAAGTATGTCCGCTTCAAATTGGAGTTCCCCAAACGGAAGGAGGGCGTGAATGGCAAAAAGTAAATCGGATATTCCCCTTGGCGGTGCGGAACAGAACATGAGCTGGGAGGAGCTGGCGGCGGTAGCGCCCTTTTGTCCTATGACGAATATGTGCAGGTCACAGCAATGGACGGCATGGCGGGTCAGATATCAGAATCCGATACCCGCGTCCGAGATTTGGTGGTCAACGCTAGCCGACCGTTACTCACAGACCTTAAGGTGCGGCAGGCCATCGCCTATGCCATTGATAAGGAATCACTCTCGGAAAACCTTACTTACGGCTATGAGAAAGCTGCAGAATTACCCTTCACCGAGGACTCTCCCTATATGGATATAGTTTTGGAACAGACTTATTCCTATGACCAGGAACAGGCGAATTTGCTTCTGGATGAAGCCGGCTGGGTTGTGAATGACTCCACCGGCATCCGTGAGAAGGATGGGCAGTCCCTGAGTTTGGTATTGACACTGGATTCCGCCTATGGCAGTTTCGATCACTCTGTTGCAACTGTAATCAAAGACCAGTTATCCAAGGTTGGCATTGAGGTAAGCATCAATGGAATGGAAAAGATGGATTGGATGAACGGCTATATGGCGGGAGAATTTGATTTGACCCTTTGGCCGGGAAACTATGCCTTTGCAAATCCAAACTGCTGGTTCAACCCCATGTCCAGCATGACGCCGCAGACTCCGGCGCTGATGGGCTTGTCTGACTCGCAGGAATTTTTGGACGCCATTGCGGAAACGACTGTGACTGATGATGAGGAGCGGCTGACAGAACTCTTTACCTACCTTTACAACTACGACATCGGCAATGTGATCGATATTCCTCTGAACTACTACAAGGATGTCATTGTTTACAACAGCGAAAAAATTGCTGGATACGAATTTGACAGTGCACCCTGCTTCTTTGATGTGGCACGATTGACACCGCAGTAACCAAAGGTTGCGAGGATCAGGTGCGGAAATGGATAAAGCAACCCTTCATGCGTCCAGGGAGGACTATTTGGAGGCTATCCTTGTTCTCCAAAAACAAAAGGGTATGGTGCGCTCCGTGGATATCGCCCGGCACATGGAGGTGTCAAAACCAAGCGTGAGCCATGCCGTGACCACTCTAAAAGAAGGTGGGTTCCTTACAATGGATGATGATTTCTTTCTTCATCTGACTGACTTGGGGCGGCAGGTAGCCGAGCAGACCTATGAGAAGCACCGCTTTTTCACGGATCTGCTCACCGAGGCCGGCGTTGATCCGGCATTGGCGGAGCGGGATGCCTGCCGGATGGAGCATGTCATCAGCCAGGAGTCCTTCGAGCATCTGAAAAATGCCTACAAAACAAAAGAAGAATAAACTGCCCGCATGGCAAACGGGTAAAACAGTAACGCGGCCGGGCACATCGAACCCGACCGCGTTACTCGTCTTTCTGGAAGGCTTCCGCCTGTTTGCAGAGCGCGATATATTTTTCAATCTCTGCTTCGCTTTTCCCGGCAAAGAAGTCTACGACGGTTTTCGAGACTGTCTGATTTACCATTTCCGGGAAGATGGCGGCGTCCACGCTGATATTCAATTCTTTGGCGACAAGGACCACTGTTTCAAATTTCGGATTACTCTGGCAGGTCTCCAAATCTATGATCGTGCGGGAGTTCATACCGAGGCGTTCAGCTAACTGCTTTTGCGTCAGATGCTGCCGCTTCCGTTCTGACCGCACCTTCCATGCAAATAGATCCAGCGGATTGTTCACTACACATCACCTCTACATCATTGTAGGGTGTGCTTCCGCTCATATAAATAACCATAGAACTCATGCAAGGTGAATTGTAACTCATATTTCGGAGTAAAGGGAGATATGGATGAGAGCGCCAACACAAAGGAGGTCAAAATAAGGCGGGGTTTACCGCTTATGCGGCGGACGCCCATGCCACTACGAAGAATATTCCTATAACGTAGCAACGAGCCACGCTCATGGAAGTGAGTTGTGGCTCGCTTTTTATATATCAGGGCTCACCCATATTGTTCCCCGCTCTTTTGAGCGCCGGCGCTTGGGTGTGGGGTGCCGCTCCCCGCCCCGTTTCGTTCCGGCCTGTCAACCCGAACGAAACGAAAGGAGCCAAGTATGAGCGGCAAAAATTTTTGTCAGATAGATCCCGAAAACCGGCCAAACCGGACCGTTAGTGAACGAGTAGTGAGCGAAAGGGGAAGAAAAGAACTGCCTCCCGGCACGAAGGGAGGTGAGAACTTGAAACCTGACCGCCACTACGAGCACAAGCAGTACGCCTTTGACAGCTACTGCAAGAAGGTGCTGAAATGCGAGGCGTGCAACGGCTATCGCCAGATCAGCCGACGCCAGAAGCGTTTCGCGTCTTTGGAAGAACTGTCCGAGGCAGAAATGGCCCAGCTTGCGGTATATGACCGCTACCCGTGGGAATACACGACCTTCCCTGTGGGAGGGGCCGTAATCCTGATCGAGGACGACGGGCTGGCCGAGGCGCTTCTGGGGCTGTCCCAGGAGGACCGGGAAATCTTTATGATGCACTGGTTCCTGCGGATGACCGACGCACAGATCGCCAGGTACATAAACATGCCCCGCCGGACGGTCAACACCCGCAGGCAGAAAGCCTATCGGCTGCTGAAGGAGCTGATGGGAGGTGAAGCGGATGACTAAATCTGCGTGCACGCGGGCATCGCTGATCCCTTACCCGGTGATCGCCGCCGCTGTCGGAGGAGACCCCGAAGCGGTGAGCCGGGTAGTCCGGCATTACTCCGGCTACATCGCCGCGCTGTCTACACGGACGAGCTATGGCCCTGACGGCCATCCCCGTCCCCAGGTGGACGAAGATCTGCGCGGTCGGCTGGAAGCAAAGCTGATTATTTCCATCCTGGATTTTGACCTGAGCTGATCCAGGGCCGGGCGCTGCGTGTCCCCCTTTCCATGCGGCGTCCCGTTATAGCTCCTTGACAAAGAAAGCCCGGCGGGAGGCCTCCGGCGCAGCATAAGGCAGACGGATACGATCTGTCTGCGTGGAGCCGGTCGGCCGGTGCGCCATGACCCTGTTGCAAGTCCGCAGGACGGGACCCCTGCTAAACAGGAGAGCGACAAAACCGGGCCGTAAAACAGGTGTGGCAGCCTGTGGGCGATGATATGCAGGCAGGATAATGAGACTCGCGCATTGGACGCCCGCAAAGCATCGTGCGCCGCACCCATCAGCATGGGCCGGGGTGAAATTCCCGTGGAGCTGTGCCAGCAGCCATCCGTTTTCTGCCTCTTATTTTTTGCGACACCGTCCTCTGAAAGGGGACGCGCAAATTTACAGGAGGTGTTGTATTTGAACACGAACGATATTCCTATCTGGCAAAAATACACGCTCTCCATTGAGGAGGCGTCCAGATATTTCCGCATTGGGGAAAAGAAGCTCCGCAGGTTAGCCGAGGAAAACCCTGACGCCAACTGGCTCATTATGAACGGCAACCGACTCCAGATCAAGCGCAAGCAGTTTGAGAAAGTCATCGACGAGCTGGAGGTTATTTGACGAAGCCGGCTGACAATGAGCCCAGGGCGCGGTATAATAATGATAGCGTATCGAGGCTCATTCCAGCGATGGAAGGGAGCTTTACATCATGTCAGAGAAAAGACGCGATAGCAAAGGTCGAATTTTAAGAACTGGAGAGAGCCAGAGAAAAGACGGAAGATACGCTTACAAATACACGGACGCCTGCGGTAAAACTCAATTCGTGTATGCCTGGAAACTGGTGCCCACCGACAAGACCCCCACGGGCAAGCGGGACGATGTTTCGCTCCGTGAGAAGGTGAAGGAGATCCTGCGTGACATTAACGATGGGATCGACACCATCGGCAAGAAGATGACGGTCTGCCAGCTTTACGCCCGGCAGAACAGCCATCGGAAAAATGTCAAGCGGAGTACCGAGAAGGGCCGAGAATACCTGATGTCCGTTCTGAAAGAGGACCCCCTGGGGTCCCGGAGCATTGACAGCGTGAAGCTGTCGGACGCCAAGGAATGGGCCATCAGGATGAGCGAGAAGGGCTACGCCTACAAGACCATAAGCAACTGGAAACGGTCTTTGAAGGCCGCCTTCTACACGGCGATTGAGGATGACTGCATCCGCAAAAACCCGTTCAACTTCGCCATAGCCGATGTCCTGGAGGATGACACGGAGGAAAAAGCCGCGCTGACCCAGGAGCAGGAGGACCGCCTCCTGGCCTTCGCCGGCAGCGACCCGGTCTACCGGAAGTATTGTGATGAGATCATCATTCTGCTGGGGACCGGCCTCCGCGTTTCCGAGTTGTGCGGATTGACAACGAACCTGGATTTTGAAAACCGCTGCATCCATGTGGACCACCAGCTCCTGCGGGACAGCGAGCTCGGCTACTATGTGGACGAGCCCAAGACCAAAAAGGGTGCGCGGCAGATCCCCATGAGCGAGAAGGTCTACCAGGCGTTGAAGCGGGCTGTGAAGAACAGAGGCAAGGCCGCCCCGGTCAATATCGGGGGCTACACCAACTTCCTGTTCCTCAACCAGAGCGGCCTTCCCAAAACGGCGTCCTGTTACGAGAGCATGTTCCAGGGGCTTGTCAGGAAGTACAACAAGCACCACAAACCAGAAGAAGCCCTGCCGAACATCACGCCCCATACCATGCGCCATACATTCTGTACCCGCCTCGCCCACGCTGGGATGAACCCCAAAGACCTGCAGTACATCATGGGACATTCCAATATCACCATGACGCTGAACTATTACGCTCATGCGGATTACACCTCCGCAAAGGCGGCGATGGACAGGCTGGCGGCGTAGTAGTAAGCCGCCGTTTCTACTACGGTTTTACTACTTTTCAACGCCAAGTGAGGCTCCGAAATGCCATGATATGCGGGGTATCTTCCGAAACGCAAAATGCCGGAAATGCTTGATATTCCAAGCAATTCCGACATTTGCGAAGTGGTGCCAAGATAATCAGAAAATCGGCAGAACTTTTTTGTAACAAAGAACTCCAGAATGAAGGCGATGGGCGCCATGATGGGCAGCTCATGAAGGGCCAGCAGGAAGGTCTGATTGGTAACGCCGCCGGTATTGAGAGCTACGTTGTAGACGATCATACCGTATACCATGATAACGGCCATGATAATGGTAAAGATCACATTTTGCAGTTTTGTTTTAGGCATTTGGGGTCTCCTCTCCAAACAGTTTGGACAGCAACAAAAAAGGAAAGCAACGAAACGCCCGTCTCGTTACTTTCCTTCACTGCGACTGCCTATTATAGGTTCATTTTAGCATTTTTAAAAGGCTTTCGTAAGCGTTTTTTTGCAGGCAGAGCACACAAAAATGTCTCAACGTGAGCGCTCCTTTTGTCCAAGGTGCATGGTTGACAGCAAAAGGAAATCGCGCTAATATATTTGTATACAAATTGTTTGGAACAAAACTGTTTGGGGGAGGAGCCATATGGACCGCAGCTTCCACTATCTGTTGATGGCGACGCAATCGCTGTTTCAGCGCAGCGTGATGGCGGAACTGAACGGGTCTGGCCTGACGGCCGGCCAGCCCAAAGTGCTGGACTACCTGGGCCGCCACGACGGCAGCGTACAGAAGGCCATTGCGGCCGGATGCCAGATCGACCCGGCCACGCTGACCGGGTTGCTCAACCGCATGGAGGAAAAGGGCCTGATCCGGCGCTGCAATGAGGATGGCAACCGGCGGTCCCTCCACGTCTATCTGACAGAGCAGGGATGGGCCAAACAGAGAGAGGTGCGCCAGACCATGGAGCGGCAGTCGGAGGTAGTACAGGCTGGACTGAGCGAGGAACAGCGGGCTCAACTGCTGGACTGCCTCTACAAGGTGTGCGCGAATATGACCGATATGGAGGGTTTGCAGTGAGCAAAGCAGAGCTGGTCCGGAGATATGTGTTGTTTTTATTCGGACTGTTCGTCAATTCTCTGGGGATCGCCCTGACCACCAGAGCCAACCTGGGCACGTCGCCCATTACCAGCGTCCCCTATGTGCTGAGCATTCGGTTTCCCCTGTCATTGGGGATGTTTACCCTGTTTTTCAGCCTGCTGTTGATTGCCATTCAGCTGATTATCCTGGGGAAGCGTTTTCCCAAGCAGTTTTTGCTTCAGCTGCCGGTGATCCCTATCTTTTCTGTATTCATCGACCTGTCCATGGCGCTGTTCTGGTTTGTGGACCCCCAGACCTATCCCGCTAAAGTCTGCTCGCTGCTGCTGGGCTGCCTGGTGCTGGGTTTTGGTGTGTTCATTGAGGTGGCGGCCAATGTGGTCATGCTGCCGGGCGAGTGTACAGTAAAGGCCATCTCCACTCGCTGGAACACCAACTTTGGAAAGACCAAGGTGGCGGTGGATGTGACTATGGCGGCCACGGCGGCGGTGCTGGGGTTGCTGCTGTTCCACACCCTGACCGGAGTTCGGGAGGGTACCTTCATTTCCGCTCTGCTGGTGGGGACCATTGCAAGGCTGTTTGGCCGCCTGATCGGAGCACCGGTGCAGGCATTGCTGAGGAGCCGTCAGTTGTCTCAAGCTTAAGTGCAAAAAACGTCCGGCCATGCTGTAAATCAACAGCATGGCCGGACGTTTTTCTTTTTAAAATAGGAGATTTCAGCGGCTCCAGTCCCGGCTGCGGCCCACTGCCTTGTGCCAGCCGGCCAGCAGCCGCTCCCGCTCCGGGGCGGTCATACGGGGTTCAAAGGCGGTATCGCACATCCACAGGTGGCGAATCTCGTCGGTGTCCTGCCACACATGGGCAGCCAGACCGGCCAGGTAGGCCGCGCCCAGGGCGGTGGTCTCCCGGATGGCGGGACGGCGCACCTCACGATCAATGATATCGGCTTGGAACTGCATCAGGAACTGGTCCCGGCTGGCGCCGCCATCGGCCTTCAGCTGGGTGAGAGGTACACCGGTGTCTGACTCCATGGCGTGAACCAGATCGGCTACCTGGTAGGCGATGGATTCCTGGGCGGCCCGGATGATGTGCTCCCGGCGGGTGCCGCGGGTCAAGCCCACCAGAGTGCCCCGGGCGTACATATCCCAGTAGGGGGCGCCCAGGCCGGTGAAGGCGGGCACCAGGTACACCCCGCCGTTGTCGGCGACCTTCTGGGCGTAATACTCCGCGTCTCGGCTCTCGGTGAAGAAACGCATCTCGTCCCGCAGCCACTGGATCACCGCTCCGCCCACAAAGACGGAGCCCTCCAGAGCGTATTGGACGCCGCCGTCCCGGCCCACGGCAATGGTAGTGATAAGGCCGTTGCGGCTCTCACAGGGGACCGAGCCGGTGTTCATCAGCAGAAAACAGCCGGTGCCGTAGGTGTTTTTGGCGTCGCCGGGCTCAAAGCAGGTCTGACCGAACAGAGCGGCCTGCTGGTCGCCTGCAATACCGGCGATGGGCACCTTGACGCCCTGGATTTCGGTATAGCCGTAGATCTCGCTGGAGGAGCGCACTTCGGGCAGCATGGCCTTGGGAATATCCAGGGCGTGGAGCAGGGTGTCGTCCCAGCACAGCTTATGGATATCGTAGAGCATGGTGCGGGAGGCGTTGGTCACGTCGGTGACGTGGACTGCCCCGCCGGTGAGCTTCCACAGCAGCCAGGTGTCCACCGTACCGAAGAGAATCTCGCCCCGGCGGGCCTTCTCCCGAGTTCCCTCCACATGATCCAGCATCCATTTGATCTTGGTGGCGGAGAAGTAGGCATCGGGGATCAGGCCGGTGGTTTTGCGGATGTGGTCCCCCAGCCCGTCAGCCATCAGCTGATCCACAATGCCGGCGGTGCGGCGGCACTGCCACACGATGGCGTTGCAGATGGGGCGGCCGGTGACCTTGTCCCACAAAATGGTGGTCTCACGCTGGTTGGTGATGCCGATGGCGGCGATGTGGGCGGGGTCTACGCCGGACTGGGCGATGACCTCCATCATCACCGCGTACTGGGAGGACCAGATCTCCATGGCGTCGTGCTCCACCCAGCCCTCCTGGGGATAGATCTGGGTAAATTCCTTCTGGCTGATGCCGATGATGTTCTGCTCCCCGTCAAAGAGAATGGCCCGGGAACTGGTGGTACCCTGATCCAGGGACAGGATATACTTTTCCATAACAATGCCTCCCGATATTCCGCAGCGCTGCGGTCACAGATCGCGTGTGGCTACAAAGGAAACGCCGGTGCCGCAGACGTCGGGCACCACGATGTCGCCGGTATGAATCGGTGCGGTCAGCTCCACCCCGTCCAGACAACGGACCGCCTGCATGATCAGCGACTTGGGGATGGGCGCGTCTGTCTTGACCGGGCAGCGGGGATGGGCGCCGCCAGTGCAGCGGACGGTGGAGGTGACCACCCGTGTGGGATGAGTCAGCTCCATTTTACCATATTCTTCGCCCCGTGGACAGCCATTTCCGGTTACCCGGTAATCCTGTTCCTCGTCGACCTTCAGGTGGCAGCCCTTGGGGCAGACGATGCAGATCAGTTCTTTCATTTGGACTCCACCTCCTGAATGGATACGGTAATGGCTTCCGAGGCCCGCTCCAGCAGGACCTTGGGCAGAACGATGTGCTCCATCTCACCGGGGGCCAGATGCTCCCGGGGGAATCGGGCAATAAGGGTATCCCCCGACTTGACCAGGATCTGACTGTCCCCACAAATCCGGTTGACCCGGAAGAAGAGGTCACAATTTTTTGCCACCCGGTTGGGCCGGATGTGCTGGGGTACGGTGTAGGTCACGCCGTCGCCGGTATGTACCTCCAGCGCGGCGGGATCGGAGGGGGCTGAGCCCAAAACGTAGTCTGCCGCAGCCGCGCCTGCTCGCTGGCTCTCGGCGGTGACGAAGTCCACCAGATCGTGGACGTGGGCCACGTTGCCGCAGGCAAACACGCCGGGCAGGGAGGTCTCCATGTTCTCATAGACCACCGCCCCGTTGGTGCGGGGGTCCATGGCGATGCCTGCCTGGCGGGTCAACTCGTTCTCCGGAATCAGGCCCACGGACAGCAACAGGGTGTCGCAGTCGAACACCATCTCAGTGCCGGGAATGGGCTGGCGGCGTTCATCCACCTTGGAAACCACCACCTGCTCCACCCGGTCCCGGCCGCGGATATCGGTGACGGTATGGGAGAGGTAGAGGGGGATGTCGTAGTCATGGAGACACTGGACGATGTTCCGGTTCAGACCGCCGGAGTAGGGCATGACCTCCACGCAGGCCAGCACTTTGGCACCCTCCAGAGTCATGCGGCGGGCCATGATGAGGCCGATGTCGCCGCTGCCCAAGATGACCACCCGTCGTCCCGGCAGCCAGCCCTCCATGTTGACGTATCGCTGGGCCGCTCCGGCGGTAAAGACGCCGGCGGGCCGCTGACCGGGGATGGCGATGGCGCCCCGGGTACGCTCCCGGCAGCCCATGGCCAGGATGATGGCCTTGGCCTCTTCAATGCGATAGCCGGTATCTTTGCCCACCATATGGACCTGCCGGTTCTCTGTGACGGTGAGCACCATGGTGTCCAGCCGCACCTCCACGCCGGTGTCCTCCAGCATCTTGATAAACCGTCCGGCGTATTCCGGTCCGGTGAGTTCCTCTTTAAAATAATGCAAGCCAAAGCCGTTGTGGATGCACTGGTTCAGGATGCCGCCCAGTTCCTTGTCCCGCTCCACAATGAGGATATGCTTCAGGCCCTTCTCCCAGGCGGCACAGGCGGCTGCCAGCCCAGCCGGGCCGCCGCCGATTACGATCAGATCATACATGGTCATTGCCTCCCTTCGTCTGGCTTGCCAGCAGCCAGCTGCCCGCTTTATCCTGTACAATGGTGCCGGGACTGACCTGCTGCTCCCGGGCCAGGATCTCCACCACCCGGGGCCCGCAGAAGCCGCCCTGGCAGCGGCCCATGCCGGCGCCCACCCGGCGCTTTACCCCGTCCACCGAGCGGGGCGGGATGGGACTGCGGAGGGCGTCCAGAATCTCGCCCTCAGTAACGGTCTCACACCGGCAGATGACACGGCCGTAGGTCGGGTCCTGCTCCACCAGCCGTGCCTTTTCCGCCGGGGACAGGTCGTGAAAGCGGACACGGCGGCGCTGACAGCAGTAGGTCTGCTTTTCTTCCAGCACCAGCCCGTCCCGCTTCAGCAGCTGGACGGCGTATTCCGCGATGGCGGGGGCGGCGGTGAGACCGGGGGAGCAGATGCCCGCCAGATCCAGAAAGCCGGGGGCAGCCAGTTCGATGATAAAATCTCCCCGGTCGGTGGAGGCCCGCACGCCGGCAAAGTTGCGGATAGACTCCCGGAAGTTGACCGAGGGCACGGACTTGAGGGCGGTATTCCGCACATAGGACAGCCCGTCGGAAGTAGTGCCCACGTCGTCATCGGGGACCGGGTCGGCGTTGGGGCCCACGATCAGGTTGCCGTGGACGGTGGGGGCCACCAGCACGCCCTTGCCGCTGGGACCGGGGCACTGGAAGATCACATGGCCCACCCGGTCCCCCTCGCTCTTGTCCAGCAGGAAATACTGCCCCCGGGAGGGGTGGATGGTAAAGCTGGCGGGAGCCGCCATCTCATGGATGGTCTGGGCGGATATACCGGCGGCGTTGATCACATATCGGCTGCGGAAATCACCCTGATTGGTGTGGACCAGCCAGCTGTCCTCCAGCCGTTCCAGACCGGTGACGGCGGTGTCCAGCCGGAGGTCGGCGCCGTTGCGTACCGCCGTCTCCGCCAGGGCAAGACAGTATTCCCAGGGGGAACAGATGGCGGCGGTGGGGGCCCAGAGCGCGGCGTTTACCTGGGAGGACAGGTTGGGGTCCATGGCCCTGGCCTGGTCGCCAGTGAGCACTTCCAAGCCGGGCACGCCGTTGTCCTGGCCCCGCTGCTGGAGGGTGCGGAGGGTGGCCTCCTCCTCCGGGGAGAAGGCCAGCACGAAGGAGCCGCACTGCCAGTAGGGTACGTCCAGCTTGGCACACAGTTCTTTTGCCAGGGAAGCACCCCGCACATTGAGTTTGGCCATAAGCGTGCCAGGCTCGGGGTCATATCCGGCATGGAGAATGGCGGAGTTTGCCTTGGTGGTGCCGTCGGCTACGTCATTTTCCCGCTCCAGAACAGCTACGTTCAGACGATAGCGGGAGAACTGGAAGGCGGCCGCCGCGCCGGTAATGCCGCAGCCAATAATGAGAACGTCATACATAATAAAACCTCCTGGCATGAAACTTCATACGCCAAGAGCGCACCACGAAAACGGGCAAAGGCTTGTGGCGCATGAAGTTTATGCGCATATGGGCCGTCCCGGCCCATACGCTTTGATTTTATGGCCGTGCCGCTGAAAGCGGCACATGGCCAATTTTGCTATGCTTTTGCATAGCAAAAAAGAGCAAAACAAAGCCGCCCCGGCGGGGTAGCTTTGTTTCACTCTCATACTCTGAAACAACAGTATCTGATTTTACATGGCCCAGACAGCTGGGTTGGTGGAGGACACCGCTACTGCACCGGCGCCCAGGGCGCCTGTTACATCCTCCTTGTCGGAGATCAAACCGCCGGCGATGATGGGCTTTCCGGTGGTCTGGCACAGCTGACGGATAATCTTGGGCATCAGGCCGGGCAGTACCTCCACTAAGTCAGCGGATTCCTGGGAGAAGTGGCGCTCTACATTCTTCAGAGCCATGGAGTCCAGCAAAAAGACCCGCTGGATGGCCACCAGCCCCAGTTCCCTGGCCCGCTTGGTAAGGGCGGCCTTGGTGGAGATCACACCGTCGGCGGCGGTATACCGGGCAATAAAGTCGGCGGAGATCTCCCGGGCGGATAGTCCGTCGATGAGATCCAGATGGACAAAGGCCTTCTTATCAGCCTGATGTATGCGGGCTACCTTTTCGCCGATGGTCAGGATATCACCGTAGAGTAGAAAAAGTACAGCCACATCACTTTCCAGCGCGGCCTCCAGTCCGGCGTCGTCCTTTACCGCGGCGATAACCGGCCCATCGGCCAGCAGCTCCAGTAAGCTTGTGCAATTCATGGTCATCGCCTCGTTTCGGCTCCCATACAGCGGGAGGACATAAAAATGCGCAAAGCAACCGCTGGCTGCCTTGCGCGCTCTATCACTCTTCTGCACAGAGGACAGTTTCATAATAACAGGCTGAAACCAGAAATGCAAGAGAGGAGGCGGGAAAAATCAAATTTTGCAGAGAGAACCAAAATTGATATGCCCAGTTTATACAAAACTGACAAAAAATATCTGGACCACTTGACAGTCACTCGTGCATCTGGTATGTTGAAAACAGCTTTAGTACAGTAATTCAATTTCATAATGCGCATGAGTGATTGAGAAGCGCGGCTGTCGGAAGGACGGTCGTGTTTTTTTGCGCTGAGGGGGTGCGGGAAAAGAGGGTTCGTCAGAGGTATGCTTTGAGTAGGAAAAGGAGGTTGTCTCAATGTCCAAAAGTAAGACAAGGAAAACTGCGATTATCCTATGTATTTCTATTATTTTGATGCTGGTGAGCGCGGTAGCTACCATGGTGATCCAGACCGGCGGAGGCAGCATTACCATCAAGGAACTCCACTGGGAAACGGACAGTGGATTCGCCATGGATGGCTGGCTCTTCATTCCTGACGGGGCCACAGCGGAAAATCCCGCTCCCGGCATCGTTACCAGCCATGGTATGTACAACAATAAGGGAATGCAGGACGCCAACTTCGTGGAGCTGGCCCGTCGGGGCTATGTGGTGTTGGCGCAGGATATGCCTTCTCACGGTGAGTCGGATAACGTAAACAACGTGGGATTGGTGACCTCCGGCCTGTATCAATCGGTAAAGGTGCTGGCCGACCTGCCCTATGTGGACAAGAGCCGTATCGGCATCACCGGTCACTCCATGGGCGGTATGTCCTGCAACGCTGCTATCGAGCTGGATAATCAGGCAGAGGAACAGCTGATTTCCGCCGTGCTGCTCAACTGTGCCGATGCTACTTATGTGGATGCCGACGGCGCCTGGACCAATATCTATGGCAGCCGTGACGCGGGTATCATGGCGGCACAGTACGATGAGTTCTTTATGCAGGATACCGATGAAAATGGAAATACCACCCTGCCCAAGGACTACGTACAGTACAACAATGCTCAGTCCTTCCTGTATTTTGGTACCGATCCCACGGGCCAGGAGCTGCGGCAGGCTGATACGGTGTACTATGAGACCATCGATGGACGGGAAGCTGTCCGCGTGATCTACAACCCTGCCATCACCCATCCCTGGGCCCATTTCAGCCAGCGGGCTACTAGCGCCGTTATCAGCTTCTTTGAGGAGACTCTGGGCGCGCCCAATCCGCTTCCTGCCGACGATCAGATCTGGCAGGTCAAAGAGGCCTTCAATCTGGTGGGTCTCATCGGCTTCGGTATGTTCATTACCTGCTTCACTCTGCTGATGGTGAAGACCCCCTTCTTTGCCAGCCTGGGCAGAGAAGAGCCGGTGGCGCCCAGAGCGGTCTCCGGCAAGGGTAAGGCATGGTTCTGGGGCAGCCTGCTCCTGGGTGCCATCTTTGGGTCTGCTGTGTACATCCCCATCATGCTCAATGCCAAGACCTTTACCGTATTTTATGACGGCTGGCCTCAGAGTTCCCCCTGGGGCGTGTGCCTGTGGGCGGCGGCCTGCGGCCTGTTTGCCATCCTGAGCATGGTGGTCAGCTATTTCGCCTTTGGAAAGAAGAACGGCCTGAACCTGAAAGAAGTCGGTGTCAGGATCTCCCTGCCCCAGCTGGGCAAGACCATCCTGCTGGCTGCCATCGTGATCTGCGTAGCATTCGGCTGCGTGTTCTTCACCGACTACTTCTTCAAGGCGGACTTCCGCATCTGGGTACTGGCCGTCAAGACCTTTGCGGTTGACAAGGTTGCTGTGGCGGTGTTCCCCTATGCGGTATTCTTCCTGGTCTACTATGTGGGCAACTCCGTGGCGCTCAACTGCTTCAACTACAATGATATCGGCGGCAAGCATCGCTGGATCAACACCACCATCGTGGCGGTGGCCGCGGTCCTTCCCGCGGTGGTCCTGCTGCTGATGCAGTACCTGCCCTTCTTTGCCGGCGGGGACCTGATGTTCCGAGACGCCAATATGCAGGTGGTCTGGCTCTTCCCCATGCTGGTGGTCCTGCCTGTGGCAGCCATCATCTCCCGCAAGATCTACCGGGCAACCAACAACCCCTATCTGCCTGGTATCATCCTGGGCATCATCGTTACCATGATCAGCTGCAGCAATACCCTGACCTGGTCCCCCACCTAACTCCTGAACCACGAACAACACCCCCGGAGGTTACCTCCGGGGGTGTTGCAATTTTAAGTGGATCTTGAAGAGAGGGTGCGGACGCGGAGGAGGTCGTAAGTACGGATAAAAGGTGCTATTTTACCGCCGTTGTTCAGGCAGCGGAGCAGCACCTCTCCGCAGGCCCGGCTGTCGCTGCCGGCGTGATGGTGGTCCAGCTCCAGGGCCAGGTAATCACACAGGGTATTCAGCCTGTGGTTGGGCAGCTGAGGGAGCAGGCGGCGGCTCATCTGACAGGTACAGGCGTAGGGGACTGTGGGCTGCCAGATTATGCCGTAGTCCCGCAGACATTTGGCCAGCACCGACAGATCAAAGGGTGCGTTATGGGCAATGAGCAGGCCGCTTTCCATAATAGGTTTGATCTCCTGCCACAGCGCCGGAAAGGCCGGCTTTCCTGCTACCATCTCCGGTGTGATCCCCGTCAGTGAAATATTGAAGGCGTCAAAATGAGCTTCCGGATCTACCAGTGAGTAATATTCCTGTACTACAGTGCCATTGTCTATAACGGTGATACCGATGGCGCTCATGCGGTTATTGGCGTAGTTGGGGGTTTCCACATCAAAGGCAATGTACCGGTCTGTCATAGTTGTCCCTCTTCTCTGCGGTATTTTCCTGCCGCTATCATACCGGCTTTTTGAAAAAAAGACAAGAAGGTCAAACGGGGCCCGCACACGAATGTGCGGGCCCCGCGTTTGTATGGAGGCAATTATTTTTTTGCAGAGGTCTCTTCCGTCTTGTCCTTGGGGAGGATCAGGCTGAGCAGCAGGGAGACCACGAACACGCCGGCCACGGCGTTGCCGTTGAAGATATCGCCCACCGCAGGGGGGAAGGCGGCGAAGAAGTTGCCGGAGGTCTGGGTCAGGCCGATGCCGATGCAGAAGGAGAGGGAGACGATGATCATGGTGCGGTCGTTGAACACGCACTCCTTAAGCATCTTGATGCCCTCATACATGATGGAGCCGAACATCATGACGGTGCAGCCGCCCAGCACCGACTGGGGCAGGGAGTTGAAGAAGGCGCCCAGCGGGGGGAAGAGGGAGGCCAGAATCAGGATTAGAGCGCCCATAAGAATGGTGAAGCGATTGATCACGCCGGTCATGGTCACCAGGCCTACGTTCTGACTGAAGGAGGTGAGGGGCAGGCAGCCGAAGCAGCCGGAGATGGAGCTGGAGAAGCCGTCTACCGCCAGGGAGCCCTGGAGCTCCTCGATCTTCAGGTCACGTCCCAGCGCTCCCTGGGCCACGGCAGCGGTGGCGCCGGTGGTCTCCGCAGCGGAAACCAGGAACACAATGGCGATGGTAAAGAAAGCGCCAATGTCAAAAACGGGGGTGTGGCTGGTGAAGAACACCAGCTTGGGCAGGCTGAAGAAGCCCACTTCGCCGATGGTCTTCTGGATGCCGGAAAAGTCCACCATAGGGGCCACTCCCGTCACAGTCAGAATAGCGGAGGCCAGATAGCCCACGATCAGACCCACCAGGATGTTCAGGTTCTTGTAGACGCCCTTCAGGCAGTAGCGGGACACCAGACATACCACCAGAGTAAAGGTGCCGATAGCCAGATGGTACCAGGCGCCAAAGTCGGCCACGCCGCTGCCGCCGCCCCAGGAGTCCATGCCCACCGACAGCAGAGACAGGCCGATGGCGATGACCACGCAGGCGGATACCACGGGGGTGAGGAAGCGCTTCCAATACTTTGCGCTCAAACCTACCAGACCCTCGAAGATACCGCCTAAGATGACGGCACCCACCATACCTTCATAGCCCAGAGCGGGATTGGTGCAGATCATGAGCAGGCTGCCCAGGAAGGTGAAGCTGACGCCCATGACGATGGGCAGCTTGGAGCCGATCTTCCAGATGGGATAGAGCTGTAAACAGGTGCCGATGCCGGCGGCGAACATAGCGCACTGGAGCAGTTGGGTGATCTCCGCGGGAGTGAGATGGGAATCCGTTCCCCGCACGACGGCGGCGCTGCACACGATGAGCACCGGCGCCAGGTTGGCTACAAACATGGCCAGAACGTGCTGCAGGCCAAAGGGGATGGCCTTAGACAGGGGGACCCGCCCGTTCAGTCGGTAGATGTTGTCTTCGCTGACGGTTTTGACTTGTGCTTCCTTGTTTTCCATCCTTGACACCTCACTTGCAAAATAAAAAATAATTATTTCAAATGCATATTTTTTTGCACAAAAGGGTGTAAAAAACCCCTTCGGTCTGAGGCCGAATTGTTTCAGAAACATTATGGCAAATCAACAGGACCGAAGGGGCGCAACATAGGAATCAGGGGATACCTGGCTTTGGGACAATAGGATTACACGGCGTCGGCCTCGGCATTTTTGCCCAGACGGCGAAGCATGGTCTTTTTCACCGCCCGGAAGATATTCTCATATCCGGTGCACCGGCACAGGTGGCCCGACATGAGCTTGCGGATCTCGTCGTCGGAGTATTCCCTGCCGGACTCCAGGATCTCGGCGGCGCTCATGATGAAGCCGGGGGTGCAGAACCCGCACTGGACGGCAGCCTCGTCGATGAAGGCCTGCTGGATGTCGGAGATCTCACCGTTGGGACCGGCCAGCCCCTCCAGGGTGAGGATCTCCTTGCCGTCGGCCCACACCGCCAGATAGATGCAGGAGTTGAAGCACTCCCCGTTGACCAGCACATTGCAGGCGCCGCACTCGCCAACCTCGCAGCCCTTTTTGACGCTGGTGAGCCGGTAGTCGTCCCGCAGCATATCGGTGAGGGAGGCCCGCACGTCGATCATCTTCTCCACCTGCTTGCCGTTGATGGTGCAGCGGACCAGCTTATACTGATTACTCATGAATCACACCTCCTGCCAGACGAATGGATTCGGTCAGGGCCCGCTCGGCCAGGGCCACGGCAATGTGCTGGCGGAAGTCTTTGGCGGCTCGCCAGCTGTCACGGGGATTGATGTCCTCCAGCACGGTTTGGGCAAAGGCCTTGATCTCTGCCTTGGTGGTGGGCTTGCCTTTGGCATATGCCTCAGCGGTGACAGCCCGCATGGGAACCGGTCCCGCCACGCCGTAGGCGATACGGACGTCCTCCATGGTGCTCTTGTCCGCCGACAGCTTCACATTCACCGAGCAGCCGGTAGTGGCAATGTCCATGGCGTTGCGCATGGCGTACTTGATGTAATGGCCCTCGTAGCCCTCATAGGCGGCCTTGGGGATGACAATGGCGGTCTGGAGTTCGCCGGGGCGCAGGTCTACCTGACCGGCCTTGATGTAGAAGTCCTGGATGGGGATGCGCCGCACGCCCTCCGGTCCGGTGATCTCGATGATGGCGTCCCAGGCGAACAGGGTGGAGGCCGAGTCGGCGGAGGTGACGCCGTTACAGGTGTTGCCGCCGATGGTGCCGATGTTGCGGATCTGGGGACCGCCCACCTGATCCACCGCCTGACCCAGCACATTGATATGGGCCTGAATGATGGGGTCCTTGGTGATGTGGGAGAAGCTGGTGAGGGAGCCGATGCGGATGGCGCCATCCTCCTCAAAGGACACCCCCCGCAGTTCGTCCAGACCATAGATGCTGACCAGCTCCTTGCCGGCCCGCTTGCCCTCCCGTATCTGGACCAGCACGTCACTGCCGCCGGCAATGATCTGAGCCTCGGGATGTTCCAGCAGCAGCTGGACGGCATGAACTACGCTCTCTGCCTCGTAAAGGGCTTTGATATCATACATGGCCGGGAGCCTCCTTTCAAATCAGTCCCTCTTCCTTGAAACGGCGGAAGAGGATATGGGGATTGACGGGCGCCTCGTTCACAAAGACGCCGGTGGCCTGATAGACGGCGTTGCGGATGGCGGGAGCCACCGAGCAGGTGGGCGGCTCGCCCAGAGCCTTGGTGCCAAAGGCGCTGGTGGGCTCGGGATTCTCCACGAAGAAGGCCCGCAGCCGGGGGTGATCCATAAAGGTGGACAGCTTGTAGTCCAGCAGGTTGTTATTCAGAGCCTTGCCGCTCTTGGGATCGAAAAGCAGCTTCTCCGACAGGCCGAAGCCGATGCCCATGCTCATGCCGCCGTGGACCTGAGCCTCCGCCAGAGCGGGGTTGATAATGGTGCCGGCGTCGTGAACGTTGACCAGATCCAGCAGCTTTACCTTGCACATGGGGATATCCACCTCCACCTCGGCGAAGGTACAGCCGAAAGAGTAGGCGTTGGATTTGATCTGGGCGGTGCTCTCGGCGGTGAGGTGCTGGCTGTGGGTCAGGCTGTACAGGGCCTCGGTGGCCAGGTCGCCCAGAGTCATCAGTACCCGGCCGTCGGTGACGCGGACGATATTGCCGTCGATGATGTCCAGGTTGTAGGGGGGCATCCGGGTCAGCTCATGGGCGTAATTGAGGATGCGCTCTTTCAGCAGGGAACCGGTCTGCCGGATGGCAAAGCCGGCGGTGTAGGTCTGGCGGGAGGCGTAAGCGCCGGTGCCGAAGGGGGTGACGTCGGTATCCTGGCAGGACACCACATGGACCTTGTCCAGGGGAACGCCCACCACGTCGGCGGTCATCTGTGAGAAGGCGGTGTCGGCACCCTGGCCGATCTCAGTTTCGCCCACCTGGACCTGGAGGGAGCCGTCCTGGTTGAGAACCATCCGGCAGGAGGAGGTCTCCAGAGAGATTGGCCACACGGCGGTGTTGTACCAGAACACCGCCATGCCGATGCCCCGGCGGATGTCGCCGGTCTGGTTCTGGTAGGCCTTATATTTCCGCAGGTAGTCGGTGACCTCCATGCCCTTGTCCATACACTGATTGAAGGTGTCGGCGTACAGCTCGTTTTTGGAGAAGGGATCGGTGTAGCCCACCGGCATCAGGTTCTTCCGCCGGAAGGCGATGGGGTCCATACCCAGCTTGGCGGCAACCTCCTCGGTGTGGCACTCGGCGGCCCACATGGCCTGGGGAATGCCGTAGCCGCGCATGGCGCCGGCCACCGATTTGTTGGTAAAGACGGTGTAGGCGTCCACCTCCACGTTGTCGCAGGGGTAGAGCTGGGGGAAGGCGCCGGCGCCCTTGGCGCAGATGCTGTGGCCGTGGGAGGCGTAGGCACCCTGATCGGAGAAGGCCTCCAGCTTGCGGGCGGCGTAGGTGCCGTCGGGCCGCACCCAGGAGATGATGTGGCTGCGGATGGCGTGGCGCACCCGGGTGGAGACGAAGGTGTCCTCACGGGGCACATCCAGCTTCACCAGGTGGCCGCCCAGCTGCATACACAGCCAGGCGCACAGGGGCTCGTAGAGCACATCCTGCTTGTTGCCGAAGCCGCCGCCGATGTAGGGCTTGATGACCTGGATCTTGCCCCACTCGATGCCCAGAGCCTGGCCCACCACCCGGCGAACGATGTGGGGAATCTGAGTGGAGGTGACAATTTTGATTCGGTCGCCGTTCATCTCGGCGTAGCAGATGAAGTTTTCAATGTGGCAGTGCTGGACGGTGGGAGTCTCATACCAGCCCTCCACCTTGATGAGGCCGGGCTCCTTGATGGCCTCCTCGTAGTTGCCCTTGCGGATGGTGGTGTGCTTGAGAATATTGTTGGGATAGGCCTCGTGGAGCTGGGGGGCGCCGTCCTTCATGGCGTCCAGTACGTCCAGTACAAAGGGGTACTCCTCATACTCCACCTTGATGGCCCGGAGTGCCTGGGCGGCGGACACCTCGTCCTCCGCCACCACCGCGGCGATGTCGTCGCCGTAGAAGCGGACCCGCTCGGTCAGTACCAGCCGGTCGGCCACATCCTGGTGGCTCTCGTCGGTGGACCAGGGGTGTCCGGCGGTGGGGAAGCAGTGCTTCTCCTTCAGGTCAAAGCAGGTAAAGACCTTGACCACGCCGGGGATGGCTTCCGCCGCGGAAGTGTCGATGGACTTCACCCGGCCGTTTGCGATGGTGGCGTGCAGGACCTGGGCCACATAGGCGCCCTTGTCGCACAGATCGTCGGTATATTTGGTGCGCCCGATGACCTTGTCATAGGCGTCCACACGGGTGGCTTTCTTTCCTACATACATGGCGCGTTCCTCCTGTCTGTCAGTTGATTGTCTGGGCCTGGATTCAGCCGTTGACGTGATGCTCGATGTGAGATTTCATGCGTCGGTAACCGTCCTCGGTGATGATGATTTTGCCTCGCTGGACCCGGATCAGGCCCAGCTCTTCCAACTTTTGAATGCTGCGGTCCAGGGTCTTGACGGAAAAGCCGATCTCATCCGAGATCTGAGCCCTGGTCTGCTTCAGCTCCAGCTGCTGGGGTGTGGGGATACGCTGCTCGAATTTACGGATCAGATGGACCATCAGCCGATCCTTGCCCTCCATAAAGAGATACTTCCGGGCTTCGGCGGTCTGGGTAATGAGCCGGCGCATATTCTCCTGGGTCCGCAGAAAGAGGGCGTCCACGTCCATCCGCATCCAGTCCATATAGGCGTCCGCCGGAATGGAGAGCACCCGGCATTTGGTGGATGCCACAATGCTGATGCGGTACTGAGGCAGTCCGGCGAAACACTCGATTTCGCCAAAGAAGTCCCCCGGCCCGAAATCCTTGAAGGAATAGGGTCGCTCATGCATGGGCCACTCCACGCCGGTCACCTTGCCGGAGAGGATCACAAAGATATGAGTACACTCTGTGCCGGCCTTAATAAAGGTCCGGTCTGCCTCTATATCGATCAGGGTCATGTAGTATTTGACTTCTTCGGTACAGTTCCGGAACAGAAACTCCATGTAGCTTCGTTTCTGTGGAGGGAGCTCCTTAAAAATATCCACAAGACTGCACCTCCTTGGTTGTATTATATCGTTACATTCCTACAAAAGAAAAGGTCATGTGTCTTATTTTTTTTATTTTTTCTGTGAAAGCGGTCAAATTGCCTTTGGAGGTCTCCGGGAATGTGGATGAAACCGTACCCATCTGTTAAGGAAAGAATGGGGCGGTGCACGTGGGACTTCCCGAAAACGGGAGGAGAGGGTAACATTGACAAACAAAAAATGAAATGATACAATGAGTTTAATTTCCGGGACCTTTCGTTTTGCAAAGGAGACTGGTATATGGATGGGACCTTTGTCGAGATGCAGATGCAGCGGAAGACCGCTGTGGAATTGCGCAGTGACAAAGGCCCTTTTTCGTTGGGGGAGGGTTTGGTATGAAGCGGATCTGGCTGGTGGGGATGCTGCTGCTGGCAGCGGTAATGCTGTCTGGCTGCCGGGAGGAACTGCCCGACATCGACAATAGTACCATTGACTTTTCCACCTCGGAGTACAAACATATCACCAACGGCGGCGTCACCGAGGATGAGAAACTGCCCTACAATATAGACGCAATCACCGGCGCCACTTTGACGGTGGAGGGGCCGGGGGTGGTGTCCTCTACGCCCCTGTCCATCCGGGAACTGGAGAACCGGACGGAGGGCCTCTTCCGGGGGGCTTACGAGGACAGCAGCGGCGTGCAGATCTACGAGGGGGTTGACCTGTACACCGTGCTCTATGAGATGACGGGCGGAGACAGCGGCATTTTCCTCACCGACACCGCCACCCATGTGGAGCTGAAGGACTGCAACCGCAATACCCTGGCCGTCATTCCCCTGGATCAGGTGGCCCAGGCCAGCCAGCAGGGCCGTCCCATCCTGCTGGCCTACGGGGTGGGCAAGACCGACGGTTCCCTGGCTGCCCCCTTTGTCTTTGACGCCAAGGCGGAGGGGGAGCACTCCCTGGGCTATGTGGACGAGCTGGACAACGAGGACGGCTGCCTCCGGCTGGTGTACGATCTGGATCGGTGGGAGGCGGAGGGGGACTATAAGACCTTCTCCAACGTGGCCTACCTCTATGTCCGGGAGGGGGAGGAGCCGGGCTACAAGCACGACGGCGGCCCCTACGGCAGCGCCGACTACGGAGAGTACATCCTCACCTTCCGGGGCGACGCCCTGGGGGCGGAGCTGGACCTGACGGTGTCTCAGCTGGAGGCCCTGGTGCGCTACGATGAAAATGGAGAGCCCCAGGAGGGCGGGCTGGGCTGGCGGGATAGCTACAGCCTGGCCAACAACGCCTACTGGTATGTGAACGAGTATGAGGGGCTGGACCTGTACCGGCTGCTGTGTTACCTGGGTATGGACAGCGCTGAGGAGCTGGGGCGAGCGGAGTCCCGCACCACCATCGTTACCTTCCAGGCCGCCGACGGCCGTCTGTCCCCCGAGTCCTTCTCGGTGGAGGCCCTGTCCTACCCGGATGCTTTCGGCTTCTACAACAAAAATGCTGCGGACCCAGGGGACGGCAGCTATGTGCCCACCAACGCCGATTTGGCGGATACCGGCTATCCGGTGCTGCTGGCCTACGGCGTCAACCGCTACCCCTACACCGTGGACCGGGGGGACGAGGGCTACCTGTCCGGCCTGGCCAACAGCGGCGGCCCCATGCGGGTGGTGTTCGGAAAGACCCAGTACAACCACGCCAACGGCTCCAACCAGGTGCAATATGTGAGCCAGGTCATCGTGGGAGAGGACGTACTCTATCAGACCCACCTGTACGCAGACGACCCGGACTGCCGTGCCCTGGCGGAGGAATCCGTCCGGCTGGAGGTGGTGGACGAGGCAGGCAAGCAGCTGCTGGAGCGCACCCTGACGGTGGGCCAGGTGGAAAACCTGGTCTACGGCGAGGGGGCCGACCGGACCTCCGCGTCGGTAAAGGACCGCTATCAGCGGCCTGACCAGCCGGACCAGTCCGACGTCTACGAGGGCGTGAGCTTGGAATATCTGCTGATGGACTACGCCGGTCTGCCTGGAACGGTGGGAACAGTTACCTTCTCCGGCGGCGGGGAGGAGGTCACCGTCTCTCTGGAGGACCTGTTCCTGCCCGGCTATAACAGCGCCACCGGCAAGAGCGGTCTGCTGCCCATGCTGGCCTTTGCCAAAAACGGCGCGCCCCTGGTGGGGGCGGCGGGAGATGAGGGCTACACCGAGAGCCTGCCCCTGTATCCCACGGACAGCCAGGACCCGTCAACCTACTGGGTGGACAACCAGGGCGGCCCGCTGACGGTGCTGCTGCCCGCCCAAGGGGAGGAGGAGGCCCGGCAGATCTGCGGGGTCACCTCCATTCGGGTGGAGCTGGAGCCAGACCCCTACGCCCATCTGGAGGGGGAGGCCGCCGCTCTGGCGGACCGGACTGTGACCTTGTCTGGCCCCGGCCTGACCCAGGAGCTGACCCTCACCGTGGCAGAGCTGGAGAGCCGCCAGACCCAGGCCAAGACCATGGATTTCAGTCTGCTGGATCAGGACAGCCTGACCCAGCAGCGGTACCGGGGCATCCCGGTGTATCAGCTGCTCACCGAGGCGGGACTGTGCAACAACGCCGGGGAGGTGACGGTGACCTCCGCCGACGGCACCAGCGTCACCCTACCCCTGTCCCTGCTGAAGGGCATCAATTACACCAACTACGCCGCTCCGGAGAAGCAGCCGGTGTGCGCTCTGCTGGCCTACGGTACCGGTCCGGTGGACGGACAGGGGGGAGCCCCTCTGACGGAGGAGACCGGCGGTCCCCTGAAGCTGGTGGTGCCTATGGACGGGGAGGACGCGGAAAACGGGGAACTGTGGGTGGAGAATGTGGTGTCCATCCAGGTGTCGGCCAACCAGGTGGACACCTGGAGCCACGCCATGAGCGATGTATACAGCGAGTTTTTGGACGACACCATGACCCTCACCATCCGCAACGACGACCACGAGTGGACCCGGGACTATACGGTGGAACAGCTGGAGGCCATGGACAGCCTTATCGTCCGGGACGACTACGCCGTGCTGGAGCTGGGCACCTGCGAGGGCATCGACCTGTGGGGCCTGGTGCTCCAGGAGGCGGGGGAGGTGCCCGGCATCGACCAGCCGGTGTCGGTAACGGCCTATGCCTCCGACGGCTATAAAAATGACCTGCTCAGCGTCTTTGCCATGGACGGCCTGGAGCAGGGGGTACTGGACCCGGAGGGCCAGCGGAAGAAGATCATCATTGCCTACGCCATCAACGGCGCCCCCCTGGTGGATGAGGAGAGCCACGAGGGCTATACCGGCACCGCGGGCAACAGCAGCGGGCCCCTGCGCATCATTGCCGAGACGGTGCAGGGGGCGTCGGTGAAGTATTTCAACAAGCTGGTGGTGACGGTGCCGGGCAGCGGCCCCATCGGGTAAGGAGGGAGCAGATATGACCAAGCATAACGGAAAATCACTCTGCGCCCTGCTGCTGGCGGTGCTGCTGACCCTGAACCTGTGCGCCTGCGGCGGCCAGTCCCAGGAGTCTCCCGCTCCCACGGGGGAGACCGTTACCGACGGGGCGGGCCGGACCCTGGCCCTGCCGGAGGAACCGGCGGAGGAGAAGATTGCCTCGGTGTACGGTACGGCGGTGCCCTTCCTGGTGGCTTTGGGCCTGTCGGAGCAGGTGGTGGCGGTCAATGCCAAGTCCTCCTTCTGGACCGACGCGGTACCCGCTCTGGATGAGGCGGGTACGGTGGGCCGGGGCGTGGTGGATTTGGAGGCTCTGGCGGCCAGCGGCGCCACCGTGCTGGTCCACCGGGCCAACGACAGTGAGACGGTGGAGGCGGTGGAGCGGCTGGGCATCGACGTGGTGTGCATCTCGGGGGAGGATCTGGAGGGCATCTACCAGACCCTACGGCTGCTGGGGACCTACTTTGGCCGGGAGGACCGGGCGGAGGAGGTCATCGCCTGGATGGAGGGCAAATTTGAGACCATCGACGAGATCGTGGCAGGCATCCCCCAGGAGGAGCGGGTCACCGCGCTAGTGATGGGCAGCGAGCCGGGCCGCATTGCCGGGGGAGATATGCTTCAGTCCTGGATGATCGAAAAGGCGGGGGGCATCAGTGTCTCCGCCCAGGTGACCAACGACAGCAACTGGATGAACGTGGGGGTGGAGACGGTGTTCTCCTGGAACCCCCAGTACCTCTTCTGTACCAGCTCGGCGGCTCTGGACTATACGCCGGAGGAGCTGCTTACCGATCCGGCCTGGAGCGCCCTGGCGGCGGTGGAGGACGGGCGGGTGTACCAGATTCCCGCTCGTATTGACACCTGGGATATGCCGGGGGTGGCCAGTGTGCTGGGTACCTTCTGGATGCTCCACACCATGTATCCGGATGCCTTCTCCACCCAGGAACTGGAGGCGGAGATCCAGGACTACTATACCTTCCTCTTCGGCCGCACCTTTGATGCGGACTACCTGGGGTATACGCTGACATGAGGGGACGGAAAAGAAATCCATGGCTCATCCCTCTGCTGGCGGTGCTGCTGCCGGTGGGGGCGGTGCTGGCGGTGTGTGTGGGAAAGTATCCGGTGACTCCCTGGGAAAGCCTGAGTGTATTGTGGGGGGCCCTGACCGGCGGCGGGTCCGCCGACCAGATGACCTCCAATGTGGTGCTGGGCCTGCGGGTCCCCCGCATCCTGGCCAGCATTCTGGTGGGAGCCGCACTGTCGGTCTCCGGCGCGGCCTATCAGGGCGTGTTTCAAAACCCGCTGATCTCCCCGGACTTTCTGGGAGTGTCGGGGGGCGCCTGCGTGGGGGCGGCGGCGGCCATCCTCCTCTCCCTCACCAGCGGGTGGGTCCAGCTCTTCGCCTTTGCCGGCGGCCTGCTGGCGGTGGGGCTGACGGTAACCCTGCCCATGCTGCTGCGCAGCCGGGCCAACCTGATGCTGGTGCTCTCGGGTATCATCGTGGGGTCCGCCATGTCCTCTCTGCTGGGCTTTCTCAAATACACTGCCGACCCGGAGACCCAGCTGGCCGCCATCACCTACTGGACCATGGGCGGCTTCAACTATCTGGCCCTGGAGGACCTGCTGCCAGCCCTGCCCTTCCTGCTTATCCCGGCGGTGGTGCTTATCCTTATGGGCTGGCGCATTGACGTGCTGTCCATGGGGGAGACCGAGGCCCGGGCCCTGGGCCTGCCGGTGAGCGCGGTGCGGGGTACGGTGATCCTGTGCGCTACCCTTCTCACTGCCTCATCGGTGTGCTTGGCAGGTACCATCAGCTGGGTGGGCCTTACCATTCCACACCTGGGCCGGATGCTGGCGGGGCCGGGCCACACCAGGCTGCTGCCGGTGTCCGCCCTGCTGGGCGGGCTGTTTCTGCTGGTGGTGGACACCCTCACCCGCACCATCGGGGCGGAGGAGATGCCGGTGAGTATCCTCACCGGACTGGTGGGGGCCCCCTTCTACGGCTGGCTGCTGTGGCGGCAAAGGAGGGCGGGCCATGCTCTATGAAATCCATGATCTGAATTTTTCCTACCCCGGCGGTCCCCCGGTGCTGGAGCAGGTATGTCTCACCTTGAAGGAGGGGGAGATTTTGACGGTGCTGGGCCCCAACGGCGCGGGCAAGAGCACCCTCCTCAACTGCATGATGGGACTGCTGCCCACCCAGGCGGGAGCTGTCCGCCTGTGCGGGCGGGACATCACCGCCATGAGCGAGCGGGAGATTGCCAGGCTGGCGGGCTATGTGCCCCAGAACCACACCCCGGTCTTTGACTATTCTGTGCTGGAGTTTGTGCTCATGGGCCGGGCAGCCCTCCTTTCCCCCCTGGCCCGGCCGGGGCCGGAGGACTGGCGGGAGGCGGAGCAGGCCCTGGAGGCCATGGGCCTTTCCCATCTGGCCCACCGGCCCTACACGGATATCAGCGGCGGCGAGCGGCAGCAGGCCACCGTGGCCCGGGCCATCGTCCGTCACCCCAAGGTAGTGCTTTTTGACGAGCCCACCGCCCACCTGGACTTTGGCAACCAGCTGCGGGTGCTGCGGATGGTCCGCCGCCTGTCGGAGGAGGGGTATGCCACGGTGGTCACCACCCACAACCCGGACCACGCCATCCTGCTGGGCGGGACGGCGGCGGTGCTGGACCGGCAGGGCTGCCTGCGCTCCGGACCGGCGGAGGAGCTGCTCACCGAGGAGTTGCTGCGGCAGATCTACGATACCCAGCTGCTGGTGCGCTACAACCAGGAGCTGGGCCGGCGGGTGTGCCTCTACCCGCCTCTTTAACAGGGACTCGTTCCCATTGGGATGAGAATAGAAAAGGAGAGATGGAAATGAAACGAATGACCGCATTGTTGCTGTCCCTTGCCATGCTGCTGGTGCTGTGCGCCTGCGGCGGGGAGACCGGAACGCCCACCACCGAGACCCCGGCCAATACCACGCCCGTGGTGGAGAGCCCCCAGACCGGCGGGGAGCCCACGGCGGAGGAGGTGAAGGGAGTCACCATTCCTTCCTTCACCATCAATGTCAACGGAACCGATATCACCAACGAGACCATGGCGGAGTATCCGGTGTATCAGGTCCAGGCCACCTCGGTGAACAGCGCCGGGACCGAGTCCACCTGCGTCTATGTGGGCTTTGCCCTGTCTGATGTGCTGGCCGCCGCCGGTGTGGAGAGCTACACCACCGTTACCGCCGCCGCTGACGACGGCTACGAGGTGGAGGTGGATCAGGCCACCGCCGCCGCGCCCACTACATTGGTGGCCATCTCCAAGGACGGGGAGCAGTTCAAGAGCTCCCCCTGGTTCGCACCCTGCTCCTCCGGCACCACCGGCGACTACCTGAAGGGTATGGTGTCCATCGCCGTGGACGGCGGCGAGACCCAGCAGCCCGCCCAGAGCGGCGAATCCGGCGGTGAAACCGGCGGCGTCCCCGAGATCCAGGACCGCACCGACAAGGTGGAATTTGCGCCCTATTCCTTCCTGGTGAACGGCACGGAAGTGACCAACGATACCCTGGCGGGGCTGAGCATCTATAAGATCGACGCCACCGTCACCAACAGCGCCGGGGAGACCTCCACCTCCACCTACACCGGCTACCGGCTCAGCGACGTGCTGGCCGCCTGCGGCGCGGAGGGCTATACCAGCGTGAAGGCGGTGGCCAACGACGGCTACGAGACCGAGCTGGATCTGGAGAGCGCCGACAGCGAATATACCCTGTTGGCCATTGAGAAGGACAAGGAGACCGGCGAGGAGGGCACCGTCTGGGTGGCTCCCTGCCTGGAGACCTCCTCCAAAGCCTACTGCAAGCTGGTGGTGGAGATCGTGGCCCAGTGATCTGGGACCAACAGGGCCGGGGACGGAGTCTGCCCCCGGCCCTTGCCGGTCAAAGGAGGATGTGGAAATGAGAAGCAAGCGTGTGTGTGGGGCGGCGCTGGCGCTGTGTCTGTGCCTGTCCGGCTGCGCCGGAGGCGGACAGGCCGACCTGCCGCCGCCGGAGCCCATGGGGGACAGCCCCTTCGGGGTGGACAGCAATATCAATATGGAGACCATCGACCAGTATCTGGGCCGGGAGGACGTGGCCTACCGGGACGTGCGGCTGCTCTTCGATCCGGCTAACTACGGTGAGATCGGCGGGGAGGCCGACCTGACCCGCACCATCGAGGGCTTCCGCATTGTGCCCTATCCCTACCTGGCCACCCTCCAGACCCTGCCGGTGTCCGGCGGCTATGAGGGGGAGTGCCTCTATGAAGTGACCTGGGCGGAGGACGGCACCGTGGCCCAGGCCAGGCCCCTGTATGAGGAGTCGGAGCTGATCCTGGAGGAGCTGTTCCCCAAGGATCAGGCCATTTTCCTCATGTGCGGCGGGGGCGGTTACGCGGGCATGATGAAGGAACTGCTGATCTACCTGGGCTGGGACCCGGAGCTGCTGTACAACGTGGGGGCCAACTGGACTTATACCGGCGACCACGCTCAGGAGCTGGTGATCTACCCCGAGGACGCCGACGGGGAGAAGATCTACGCCACCTGGCGGGCGGATTACGCCTACCTGGACTTTGACCGGCTCCATCCCCTGGAGGACGGAACATGAGGCGGGGGGCGGCGGTGCTGGCCCTGCTGCTTCTGCTGTCCGGCTGCGGAGGCGGAGAAAACGTCCAGGCGGAGGAGAAGTTTCCCACCTTCACCTTTACCCACTATGCCTCCGGCGGAGCGGACAGCCAGGAGACGGCGGTGATCCTCTTTGAGCAGAGCAACTCCACCTTTACCAGCTATCAGGTGGCCTTCCCCTCCTGCACCTGCCGGGATTCCATCGTCAACTATATGTCGGTGGCCTATGTGGAGCTGCTCAACAACAAGAAGGACCCGGAGGACGCCGCCATCCGGGCCATCAGCTTCGGCAACAACCAGGGTTTATGGGGGGACAGCAACCCCAATTACTACATTGCCGAGTATACCGAGGAGTATATGGATGAGCATTTTGTCCAGATGCTGGTCAAGGCCACCAAGGCGGATCTGGACGCCTGGGAGGGCTACGGTACGCAGATCGCCGGGGTGGATGCCGACGCGGTCACCGGGGCCTCGGTGTCCACCGGCAACATCACCTCCATGCTCCAGGGGCTGTTTGCCTACCACACCGCCAAATATTATGGAGGTGGGGCGGAATGATCCTGCTGATTCAGGGTGAGATCGGCGTGGGCAAGACCACCCTGATCCGCCGCCTGTTGGGCGAGCGGCTCCCGGAGGCCCGGGGCTTCTGGACCCGCAAGGAGGCGGAGGGGGAGGGCTTTTCCATCTACATCCACCCAATGGGACAGCCGCCCCGGTACGGAGATGAGAACCGGGTGGGGCGGCGGCTGCCGGGACAGCCCCGGCGTGCCTTTCCGGAGGCCTTCCAGCGGGCGGCGGTGTGGCTGGAGGCCATCCCGACGGGGGGCGTAACGGTGCTGGACGAGCTGGGGGTACTGGAAGAGGAGGCCCCCCGCTTCCAGCAGGCGGTGGTGGAGCTGATGTGCCGCAGCAGTCTGGTCCTGGCCGCCGTCAAGCCGGCGAAAACGCCCTTCCTAAACCGAGTGCGCTCCCTGCCGGGGGCACGGCTGTGCCTCATCACTCCGGAAAACCGGGAAGAACTCTATCTCCGACTGAGTGAGGAATTATCTTACAACCCATAAGACAAAAGCGGCCCGCCGCAGGTGCAACAGCCTGCGGCGGGCCTTTTTGAGGGAATGGCCCGTCTGTACGGACAAGATGAGGGGAGTAGGAGGGATCAGGAACGGGCAGAGCTCTGGCCCTGCTGCCAGTCCCGGTTGAAGCGGTGCTCGTCGATGACCAGCACAATGAGAGAGGAGACGATGGACACACCGGCGAAGATGATATAGGTATAGCGCAGGTTGCCGCCGGTGATGTTGGACACCACGCCATTGACCACGAAGGAGAGGGCGGAGACAGCGCCCTGGATGGGGAAGATCACGGAGTTGACCTTGCTGAAGCCCTGGCGGCCGTAGACGGAGGTAACCAGAGAGGTGGTGAAGTTGGCGGAACCGCCGATGGACATACCGATCATGAAGATGGAGACGTAGACCAGGATGGTGTTCTCGGTGGCGTTGGCCAGCAGGGAGAGGGCGTACCAGATGCCGAAGAACACCATGGACTTTTTGGTGCCCAGCCGCTCGTCCATATAGCCCACGAAGAAGGAACCCACCAGGCCGATGCAGGCTACCAGGGAGAGGGTGAAGGTGGCCTGTTCACGGGTGAAGCCCAGCTCCATGTTGCGCAGCACCATCTGGGACACCACGCCCAGGGAGCAGATCTGGAACATACCGGTGGTGATGGCCACCAGCCAGGTCTCCTTGCAGCACAGCAGCTTCTTGGTGGTCCAGCCGCCGGTGTTGTCCTGGGGACCGTGATAATACTCGTTCTGATAGACCTCGTCGGACACGTTGTCGGGATTGAGGCCCCGCTCCTGGGGCGTGTTGCGTACGATGAGCAGACCCAGCACGCCCAGTACGATGCAGCAGGCGGAGATGGGCAGCACGCCGTTGCCGATGCCCATGGTGCCCACCAGATAGGTAATCAGGGGAACGAAAGCCACGGAGGCCAGGTTATGGCCCATGGTGGTGTAACCCATGACGATGCCCTTTTTCTTGGGGAACCACTGGGTCACCAGGTCGCCGCCGGAGATGTAGCCCGCGGACATGACGCCGCCCACCACCACACACATACAGATGGTGTACATGGCCAGATTGACGGCGTTGCCCACGCCCCAGTAGGCGATACCGGCCAGGATCATACACACACCGGAGGTGACACGGGCGCCGATGGCCCGGTTGACCTGGCCCACGATGATAAAGAAGATGACGCCCACCACACCGGCCACGGTGTTCATGGTGAGCACGGTGCCGCTGAGGATGCCGAACTTTTCCGCGATGGCGGGGGCGGTGACATTGGAGCCGCTGTTGACCATACCGGCGTACAGCCAGAACATGAACAGGCAGTAGAAAATGGTGACCCAGCCGTGAAGGCCGAAGTTGACCACAGAGGACTTGTTGCCGTCGTTTTTACGCGCTTTCATCATCGTTACCTCCCGATCAGATCTGAGGGATACCCAACGCCTGCTGGGCGTTGCGGAAATAGAGCTGTTCCGTCTCTTCCTGGCTTAGGGGAAGCTGACCCAGGAAAGCCATCATATCTTCCAGGGACTCGTAGGGATAGTCGCTGGCGAAGAGGATGTGATCCATCCCCAGCACGTCCTTGGTGCACTGGAAGGCCTCCTTGGACATATTGCCGCTGGTGGTGACCCAGATGTTATTACGGAAATAATACCCCAGATCCTGCTTGCATTGAAGAGCGGGGTTGGGCAAAAATTTGATCCGGTTCTCGATCCGCTCCATCAGGAAGGGCAGGCCCTCACCCAGATGGCCCAGCACCAGCTTGAGCTGAGGTACCTCATCAAACAGGCCGGACACCACCATCCGCAGCAGGGTAGTCACCGTATCCACGGTAAAGCCCAAGCCGGGACCGGCAAAGGTGAAGCCGAAGCCCTCGTATCGCTGGCCCTTGGGCAGCTGGGGGTGGAGGTAGACGTAGACGCCCAGCTCCGCCGCCTTGCGGAACAGGGGGCGATAGCGGGGATCGTCAGCGGAAGTATCACCGTAGTTGGAGTGGGTATGCCAGCTGACAAAACCGTATTCCTTCACGCACCGCTCCAGCTCCTCCAGAGCGGCGTCCACATCCCCTACCGGCAGGATGGCGCTGCCGAGGAAACGGTCGGGATGGCGGCGGGTCAGCTGATACAGGGCGTCGTTGGTGGCCCGGCAGACGGCGATGCTGTCTGCAATGGGCAGTTCCTCCGCGCCGGGAGAACAGCTGAGGACAGCCTGGGAGATGCCCTGGCGGTCCATCAGTTCCAGCCGCTTCTCACCCACATCCAGCAGCTTCTGCAGCAGGACGCCCTGAGGCATGGTGATGTTGTCCGTCCAGTGGATGATGTCGGTTTTGGCGTCATAGCGGGGGGGCATGGTCCGGCTGGCCAACGCGTCTATCAGGCTTTGGTCATAAAAATGGTTTTCCAGGTCGATGCGTCTCATACCACATATCCTCTCCTTGTAATAATCTAAATGAATCGTTCGGTAATAATTATTACTGTGGCTAGAGAGTATCATAACAACACCATACTGTCAAGTGTTATTCTGTTATTATTACACGAAAAAAGGAAGAATATGTGTTTTAGACAAAAATGGGAGGAAAACCTTGTGCGGAATACTGGAACGCCCAGGGAAGCGGGGAGGGGTTCAGATTGGCTTGACATCATTTGGATAACGGGATAAACTAAGACTATCTGGTTTGGACGCTGTCTGCGGGGCAGCGTGATCTGCACGCAAGCGCCTCTGCGATTCCTGGTCCGGCGGCGTGTACTGCCGGACGGAAGGGAGAAGTGCACATGGAGCATGAGGTCAGAGAAAAGATCCTGCGGACAGCGAAAGAAATTTTTCAGCAGGAAGGCTATAAAGGGACCACCATTAACAGCATTGCCAAACGGGCGGGCATATCGCCATCCACCATTTACCTCTATTTTCAGGGGAAGAAGGACCTGTTTCAGCAGTTGAATATTTCAGAGGACGAGGCCCTTCAGGACGTTTATAACGCAAATCGCGCCTCCATCCTCCAGACAGCGCTGATCCTGTTCGGGGAGCATGGCTACGACGGTGTGTCCATGGATATGATTGCCCGTGAGTCGGGCTATTCCAAGGCTTCGCTGTATCAATATTTCAAAGACAAGGAGTCCCTCTATTCCGCAGTCATGCAGGAGACTCCCTTCCATTTCAATTTCCTGAGCATCCAGCCGGAGATGGGAGACTTTGACCTGGAGGCCGCCGTCAAGCGCATCGGCTTGGACTATCTGTCCATCTTCAACACGCCGGAGCGGACGGCTTTTACCCGGGCTATTATCCGGGACTCCAACCGCCACCCGGAGATCAGCAATATGTACCATAAAAACGGCATCGGTTATGTGGCCCGGTGCCTGGAGACGGTGCTCAAGCAGTATGCCGATCAGACCCGGCTGCGGGATGGGCTGGACCTCTATTTGGCGGCCAAGACATATGTAGGCTCTCTGTTCGGCTTTGCCATCCAGTACAAGATTGTGGTGGGCATCCAGCCCCAGTACACCGATGAACAGATCGTGGACACCCTGACGGGGATCTTCCTCAACGGAATTTTAAAATAAATAATAAATAACAGCCTCACGGCATTGCCGGGAGGCTGTTATTTATTATTCGCTCTTGATGGCTTCCAGGGCGGGTATGCGTACCGCCTTGTTGGCGGGATAATAGCCGGAGCCCAGGCCAATGAGAATGGAGAACAGGATAGCGAAGAGCAGCAGCCAGGGCGGGATCACCGAGACCCGGGTCACGGTCTCGCCGCCCACGATGGCGGGCAGGAGATTTTCCATGGATGGCCCCAGTGAGACCAGATTGATGGCCACCGAGGCGATAAAACTGATGACACAGCCGATCAGTCCGCCGATGAGGCCGATGGCCCCGGCCTCTGAGAGGAACATGATCCGGATGTCGGTGACGTAGCAGCCCAGGGACTTCATAATGCCGATCTCCCGGGTGCGCTCGGAGATGGACATGATCATGGTATTGGTGATGCCCAGGGCGGCAACAAACAGGGAGATGGCGCCCAGACCGCCCAGCATCATCTGCTTCTGCCGGGCCTCCTTTTCCATGGGCTTGCGGATGCTCTCCATAGACTCGGTGGGATAGCCCATGGACTTGATCTCCCGCTCCACCGGTTCCACCTGATCGATGCTTTTGACCTTGACCATGATGGAGTCATAGGCCGGCTTTTTGCCCTTGCGGCCCTGGGTCTTTTCCATCAGCTTCAGCAGGTCGGGCATATTGAGCAGAATCCCTTCGGAGGTTTCACTGCCTTTGGAGTAGTCTTCCTTTACCGCGCCTACCGGGTTAAAGGGCAGGGTTATTTTCCCGTTCTGCGTCTCAATTTCCATGGTTATGGGCTGCTTCAGCGGGTCCAGATAGGGGGGCGGAGGGTCTACAGGCTTGCCGCTGTCGTCAAACTCGCCGGTCCAGCGGTCGATCATGTTGCGGCCTTCCGGGCGCAGAGTGTCTTTGAAGCTGTAGGCCAGATATTGACCGGTCAGGATCTCGCCTTCCCGCTTGGGCAGGACGCCGGCAGTGAGATGATAGCCCATCTGCTCCAGCGCGGCGGTATCCACGCCCACCACTGTGGTCCAGTCGGCAATATAGCGTTTTCCTGTTCCGGTGATGAGGCGGATGGATTCCGCCTCCAGGGACAGCTTGGGGGTGAGGGCCTCCACGCCGGGCAGGGCCTTCAGCCGCCGCAGCAGCGGGTCGTCCAGCTTGACCTTGCCCCGGCCGCCCTGGGGGGCGTTGACCGTAATGATGGTTAGATCCCCCATTTCCGCCAGGGTCTTGTCCTGGGCCTCCTTCATGCCGATGCCCAGAGAGACCATGATCACGATGGAACAGCAGCCGATGAGGACGCCCAGCACGGTGAGGAAGGTACGGGATTTGCGGCGCATCAGGTTTTGCAGGCAGATGCGCAGCATATCTTTTTGTTTCATGGCTTATTCCCCCTCGTTGGAAGGCGGGGTATCATCCCAGTTGTCCCAGCTGTTTTCTTCGGCCTTACCGCCCTTTTTCTTTTTCCAGATCAGCAGGCCTCCCCCGCCGGCCAGCACCGCCGCTCCGGCGACCAGTCCCACAGTCAGCCAGGGGAAACCGCCTTCGTCCATGTCGGGATCAAAGTCGTCAGGGAAATCCTCCGGCGGCGGAGGAGCGGTCACATGGAGGGTGACAGGGAATTCCCGGGTCTGGACCTGCTGGTCGGCGTTTTCGTAGGTGATCTTCAGCACCACCTTCACGTCTCCCTCGGTGTTAGGGGTAAGAGCAAAGCCAATGTTGCCGTTAGCGCCTGCGGTGACGTTGCCCAGGTACTGGGTGCGGGCGGGGGTGTCCACCCCTTCGCCCTCCACCGTGGCCTCCAGATTGGCCAGATCATCCTTGCCTTTGTTGACATAAGTCAGCAGCAGCTCGGTCTCCTCCCCCATGGATACCGTTTCCGGCACGGAGGGGGCGTTGATCTGGAAGCGGTCGGGCTGGTAGACGGGGATGGACAGCTTTACGTCGGAGCTGGCCTGGGTGCGCTTCTCACCGTCCACATATTCATATTTGAAGGAGAGGGTCAGGCCTTGCGCGCCACTTTTGCCGGTGGGTACGGCCCGCATGGGGATCTCCTGACTCTGGCTGGCCCCGGCGGCAAGAGCCTTGTAGAAATAGGTGTTGGTGCTGGCGTCCATGGTGAAGGTCTCTCCGCCGTCCACGGTGACTACCACGTTGGAGATGGGCACGGCGCCGGTGTTCTCAAAGGTAAAGTTCAGAGGGAAGGCGCTGCCGGAGGGTACGGAACTCTCGCCGTAGGAATAGCTGCGTACCACCACGTTGGGCACGGAGGTATCCGACTTGGAGGAGGCGTTGGCAGCGATGTTCACTTTGTCGGAGGAAGTGGCCTGGGTCATGGTTTCGCCGTTGTCATAGAGGTACTTCAGTTCGGTGTTCAGGGACTGGTTGGTGGAGGAGAGATCCTTGGTAGCCTGTACCTTGACGGAGATGGAGGTGCTTTTTCCCGGGGCCAGATCAGGCAGCAGGAAGGTGGAGGTGGGGTCCATCAGGATCAGTGACTCGGAGGTGGTGACAGACACCACCGGCTTGACCAGGGCGGTGGTACCGGCGTTCTGGAAGGTGAGGGTGACCGGCAGGGTCTCACCGGCAGAGATGGGCTTACCTGTGGCCGAGCGGGTGACCAGCACCACCGGCTGGGGGACGGTCTCTTTGGCCTGGGTGGGTACCACGACTTTGTCGGAGACGGAGGCCTGGGTCATCATGCCGCCGTTGTCATAGCCGTATTTCAGCTCGGTGCTCAGGGTCTGGCTGGTGCTGCTGTTGCCCCGGGCCACCCGGATCTGTACGTCCAGGGTAGCGGTTTTACCGGGCTGGATGTCAGGCAGAAGGAAGGTAGCGGCGTCGTTGAGGATCATCAGGGACTCGGAGGGAGTGACAGCTACCACCGGCTTGACCAGCGGGGTGGAGCTGGTGTTCTGGAAACGGAGGGTGATGGTTGCGGTCTCATCCACGGCCAGAGGATGGGGCAGGGTGGAGCGGGTGACCAGCACCACCGGTTGGGGCACGCTCTCCCGGCCAATGGCGGGGATGGAAATCTTGTCGGTAACATTACCCTGAACGGTGGAGACGTTGTTGTAGTAGTTGAACTTCAGATCCACGCCTAAAGATTGGGCGGGGGAGGGGATAGCGCTGGCGCCCTTGATCGTGATCTCCAAGCTGACACTCTTTTTTCCGGCAATGTCCGCCAGGGGGAAAGAAGAAGCACCGCTCTCCAGCAGAAGACCATCGGAGGGGGTAAAGGTGACTACAGGGGATTTCAGCTTAGTGTTGCTTAGGTTTTGGAAGGTGACCTTCAGCTTGACCTCCTGCCCGGATTCAATGGGCTTCTCCAGTTCGCTGCGGGAGACCAGCACCATGGGGGCGGGGGCGGGATCTGGCGCGGAGGGAGGCTCTGGAACATTGGTGGGCGCTTCATATACCACCGCTTCGGTAATGGTAACCTCCAGCGTCTGATAGGAACTGGCATCGCCGGCGGTGCCCACCTGGAGCTTCAGGCTCTGGCCCACGCCCTTATAGGTCAGGCCAGTGAGCCGGACGGCGTAGACCAGGGGGGCGGAGTCGGAGGAGGTCTTTTCCACCGAGAGGGAGCCGCCGGTAAAGCTGTCGTCCAGCTTGGTAATGTCCAGGGTTTTGGGATCGCCGGCCCCGGTGCCGTCGCCGGTATCCTTGACGGACACGGTGATGTTGACCGTATTGCCTTTGCTGATGCTGCCCACCGAGCGGCCGGAGGAATCGGTGACCTGGTAGCCGGTGATGTACAGATTGCTGCCCTCGGCGGCAAAGACTGCTGGCAGCGACGCCGCCAGCATGGCCAGCAGCAGGAGCAGAGAAACGCCGGTGCGGAATAAGTTATGTTTCATGTGAAGATCTCTCCTTTGGATTGACTTTGTTGCTGACGATCTCGCCGTCGATGAGGGTGACGATCCGATTGGCGTAGGCTGCCATTTCCGGATCGTGGGTGACCAGAATGATGGTCTGGTGGTAGTCACGGGCAAAGGTGCAGATCATGTTCATGATCTCTACCGTGGTTTTGGAGTCCAGGTTGCCGGTGGGCTCGTCGGCAAAGACCACGTCGGGCCGGGCAATAAAGGCCCGGGCGATGCCCGCACGCTGCTGCTGACCGCCCGACATTTGGCGGGGAAAGTGGTCCAGCCGGTGGGCCAGCCCTACCCGGGTGAGCAGCTTGCGGGCGGCGGCCTCCCGCTGGGCTTTGGGCACCCCACGAAACATCAGGGGGAGGGCCACGTTTTCGGTGGCGGTCAGGTTGGGCAGCAAGTTGTAGGACTGGAACACAAAGCCCAGGTGCTGCTGCCGGAAGGCGGCCAGCTGATTCTCATTCAGCCGGGAGATGGGTACCCCGCCGATGAGGACCTCCCCACGGGTGGGCTTCTCCATACCGGCCAGCTGGTTGAGCAGGGTACTTTTGCCCGAGCCGGAGGTGCCGAAGATACAGCAGATCTCCCCACGGGACACGCTTAGATTGATGCGCTTGAGTGCAACCACCGTCTCGTCGCCGATGGGGTACTCTTTGCGGACATTTTTTACTTCAATGATGGGGCGGCTGCGCAAATCAGGCCCATTCATAGGTGTTGCCCCCTTTCTGAATGGGAGTATACCCGACCACTCTTTATCCCTCGTGTGGGTTTGTTTAAGATTTGTAAAGGTAGGAGAAAGAAAAAAGACGCTCCGGACTGTTTTCAGTCCGGAGCGTCAAATCAGGTGGAGACAGGCGGCTGCCACAGGGGAAGGGTGAGGAGAAATTCGGTGCCCTTCCCGGCGGCAGGACGGGTGGAGAGGGCAATAGAGCCGCCGTGCAGCTCCATGATACGGCGGGTGATGGACAGGCCCAGGCCGCTGCCCTGGCCGGAACGGGCATCGCTGCCCACCACAAAGGGCTCAAAAATAGATTTCATCCGCTGCGGGGGAATCCCTGCGCCGTTGTCCGCCACAGTGAGCAGAGCCTTGCCCTCGGTCTCGGTCAGCCGGAAGAAGAGCATGGTGCCCAGCCGGTTGTGCCGCAGGGCGTTGGAAAGCAGATTATCCAGCACCCGGCGGAATTGCAGGGGGTCCAACTGGCAGCGCAGGGCCCGGTCGGGCAGATCAATGTCCAGCCCGAAGCCCGCCAGATCGATCTCGTCATATTTGTCTGCCAGATAGGCCCGCAGAAATTCGCACAGGTCGGTGGGCTCGGTGTGGAGCACAAACTCCGGATGCTCCACCTTGCTGTATTCATGGAAGGCGTCCACCAGCTCAGTGAGGGCGGCTGCCTTGCCCTGAATGGCCCGCAGGTAGCGCTCCTGTTCCTCAGGGGGTACCTTGCCGTCACAGATGGCGTCAATGTATCCGGCAATGACGGTGATGGGAGTTTTGAGGTCGTGGGAGATGTCGGCAATCAGCTTCTGCCTGCCCTGATCCAGCCGCTGGCGCTCCGCTTCACTCTCGGCCAGCCGGTCGGAAAAACGGTCGAAGCTCTCTCCAATACGCCGGATCTCCCGGGTTCCGCCGCAGTCCCCCACCCGGACCATCCGGCCCTCGGACTGGGAGACCACCGCGTCGTTGAGCCTGCGCAGAGGCCGGCCGATCCGACGGCTGAGCCACCAGATGAAGAGCCCTGCGCTGAGCAGGAACAGGGGGATAAAGAGGAGCCAAACCTTCCAGGAATCCTGATAGCGTTTCATGTAATCGGCGTCGCTGATCACCGCCTCACGCAGCAGAACGGTCATGGGCTCGTTGTCCTGATTGACAAAGACCCCACGGGTAAGAAAGGCGTCGGAAAACCGCTTGCCGGACAGGTAGAGAAATTCCTGGGGCGTATAGACGGTCTTGCCCTCCTTCAGGCCGCCAAATATGACCTCATAGGAGCCATTCAGCACCATGGTGTCCACCGATCCGTCGCTCATGGACTGACGGATCACCAGATAGCGGGATTCTTTGTTCGCGTTGGACAACGCAAAGGTGGTAACGGCGGCATCTGCATCCCAGAGCTGGACGCAGTCCAGTTCACTGGGGGTGCAGAGCGGGTCAAACCCGAGATCGGAGGAGTAGACCAGCAGACCATCCCCGTCATAGACGGCAAAGGCGCTGCCTGTGTCGCCGGTATAGCAGGTCAGGCTCTGGTAATTGCCGGATAACAAGGCGCTGTCGGCCATCAGACCGGCCCAGTCCGCCGGTTGATAGAGCCGGGTCAGCCACTGATCCCACAGAGAAAAGATCCCGCCCACAATGACCAGCAGGGTGAGGGTAAACAGCAGGTAATTGCGTACCAGCAGGCCGAACAGGCTGCCGGGAACCGGTTTATTTTTCAAGCTTATACCCCAATCCTCTCACGGTGATGATATAGCGGGGGTCCTTCGGGTCGTCCTCCAGCTTGTCCCGCAGCTTGGAGATGTGGACCATCATGGTGTTGTCGTCCCCCTCAAAGTAGGGGCCCACCGCCCCCTCGTACAGCTGGATCTTGGTGAAGATCCGGCCGGGGGAGCGCATGAGCAGGGCCAGGATCTTATATTCCATGGGGGTAAGAGCTACGGGGACGCCCCGTTTGGACAGCTGGCAGGTGACGGTATCCAGCGCCAGATCCCGGACCGTGAGCACATCCTGACCTGTCCGGCCCGCTCGGCGCAGCTGGGCCTTCACTCGGGCCACGATCTCCACCGGGTTAAAGGGCTTGGCAATGTAGTCGTCCGCCCCCAGATTCAGACCCAGAATCTTGTCATTGTCCTGGTTTTTGGCGGACAGGATCAAAATGGGCAGCTGGCTGTACTGTCGCAGGGCGCGGGTCAGCTCAAACCCGTTGAGGCCGGGCATCATGATATCCAGAATGGCCATGTCAGGGCTGTGGGTTCGGGCCAGTTCCAGCGCCTTGCTGCCGTCATCCGCCTCCAGAACCCGAAAGCCTTCGCCTTCCAGATAGAGACGCAGCAGGCCCCGGATATCCGCGTCGTCCTCGGCAATGAGAATCATAGGTGTCATGGACAGCGCCTCCTCGTGCTGTATTGTGCTCCCATTGTAACAGAGGAAGGCGGATTGGGAAAGTCCGGCCCGCGAAAAAAGCGGAGCCTTTACGAATCTTAAGACGCGAGGAACCAATAGAGCCCAGCACCCAAAGAAAATTGCTGTTCTGTTGCAATAGCAACAGACAAAATACCTAAAATCATATATGATTTAGACAACGCAAGGAAACCTGCAAAAGCACAGGCCGTGGAGTGATCCACGGAACATAGAGAGGTGTATATGATGAAAAAGACCATCGTCAATCCCCGCAAAGCTGCCATCGTCGGCTGCGGTTTTGTAGGCTCCGCCACGGCCTTTGCCCTGATGCAGAGCCATCTGTTTTCGGAACTGGTGCTGCTGGACGTGAATTTCGACAAGGCCGATGGTGAGGCCAAGGACATTGCTCACGGCATCCCCTTTGCGGGGGCTATGAAAATCTATGCCGGTACCTATGACGATGTGGCGGACGCCGCCGTGGTCATTGTGACGGCGGGGGCCAATCAGAAGCCCAACGAGACCCGGCTGGATCTGGTCCACAAGAATGTAGCGATCTTCAAGAGCATCATCCCTGAGATCGCAAAGCGGGATTTTCAGGGGATCCTGCTCATTGTCTCCAATCCGGTTGATATCCTGACCTATGCAGCCCTCAAGCTCAGCGGGCTGCCGGAGCACCGTGTGATTGGCTCTGGTACCGTGCTGGATACCGCCCGGCTCAAGTACCAGCTGGGGCAGCACCTCCATGTGGACAGCCGCAGTGTCCACGCCTTCATCATCGGTGAACACGGCGACAGCGAGATCGCCGCCTGGAGCAGCTCCAACGTCTCCGGTATCCCCCTCAACGACTTCTGCGAGATGCGGGGCCATTTCGATCACGCCTCTGCCATGAAGGAGATTGCCGAGAAGGTCAAGACCAGCGCCTATGAGATCATTGCCAAGAAGCAGGCTACCTACTATGGCATTGCCATGTCGGTAAAGCGGATCTGCGAGGTCATTGTCCGCAATGAGCGGTCCATCCTGCCGGTGTCCACCATGATGCACGGTGAGTACGGCATCGAGGGTATCGCCCTGAGTATGCCTGCCATTGTAGGCTTGGACGGGGTGGAGACCCATGTGCCTATCGTGCTGGATCAGGAGGAGCAGGAGCAGCTGCGCCGCTCGGCGGAGACCCTGAAGCAGGTGGCTGCCACTCTGGAACTGTAATCGGAAATTATAAAGAATTCCTTTCTTTTTGCGGCTGGCACAACTTTCCGACCCCGACGGGAGTCTAAGCATCGTAACACGGGCGGCAAGGTCTGCCCGGTGAATGCATCAATCCCAGACAGGGACAAAGAAAGGAACATGACTATGAAGCGGAAGATTTGCCTGGTTCTTACTCTGGTGCTTGTGGTGTTTGCACTGAGCGCCTGCGGAAAGGCTGACAGCGGTAAAAAGACGGACGATGGTTCCAGCCAGCCCCAGTCCACGGAGAAGGTAGAGGAAAAAAAGGTGAGCGGGATCATCAACCAGATGGGGGACTATCTGGTGCTGCTTACCGGCGATGGTGAGTACCAGGGCATGGATTACGGCAAGGGCGTCAGTGTCGACGGATTTGCCGAGGGTGACTCGGTGGAGATTACTTATACCGGTGAGCTGGGGGTGGACGGTGCTACTCCTGTGATTACCGCCATCAGCAAGGTGAAGTAAAGCGCACCCGTTGCGTTTGGACGGGATCTGTGGGATAATGGCATGAACAGGCCTGTCCTTCAGATGCAGGCCCGATGATGGAAAGGATGAAGTGGATTTTATGGACAATACCTACATTCGCTTTACAGACGATCTGGAGGCCCCCTACTCCGATCTGGTGGTGGTGGACGGGAAGTACCTCTACCTCTCCGGCCTGGTATCCGAGGATCTGGAGACCCAGGAGCTGGCCTGCGGCGACATCACCTTTGAGACCCGCCAGGTGCTGAACAACCTGGAGCAGTTGCTCAAGCGCTACGGCTCCGACATGGACCATGTGGTGCGGATCGACGTGCTGCTGCGGGATTTTGCCGAGCGGGACGAGATGAACGCGGAGTATGTGCGCCACTTTGACCCCAAGCGGATGCCTGCCCGGCTGTGCTACGGCAACGTAGGCCTGGCGGACAACTGCAAGATCGAGATCGCAGTCATTGCCGTCAAGTGCTGAGCATAGATCATTGCAAAGAGAAAAGCAGCCCCCCGCGCCTGGTCAAACCGGGCACGGGGGGCTGCTTATTTTTAGATCTCATTATTTTACTTTAAAGGCTTACTCACTGTCTCCCAGGGGAGCAATCACATTGCGGAAGACCAGCCGCAGGAAGAGAAGACTCAAAATCAGGGAGGCTATCTCGGCGATGGGAAAGGCCCACCACACGGCGGTTACACTTCCGGTAAAGGAGAGGAAGTAAGCGGCGGGGAGGAGTACCACCAGCTGACGGACAATGGACATGATCATGCTCAGCACGCCGTTGCCCAGGGCCTGGAACGTGGAGGAGCAGATGATGTTGAAGCCGGCAAATACAAAGCACAGGCTGATGATCCGCAGGGCGGGCACGCCGATCCGCAGCATTTCCGCCGAGGCCTCAAACAGACCCAGAATGGGGGCGGCGAAAAATTGAATGATCACCAGGCCCACCAGCATGATGCCAACGGCCAGAATGGCACTGAAGCGCACGGTTTCCGTAAGACGCTTACGCTTCCGGGCACCAAAGTTGTAGGAGACGATGGGTACCATGCCGTTATTCAGGCCAAATACCGGCATGAATACAAAGCTCTGGAGCTTGAAGTAGACGTTGAATACTGCCACCGCGGTGGAGGTAGAGATTGCGCCCAGAATCAGGTTCATACCAAAGGTCATCACCGAGCTGATGGAGTTGAGTACGATGGTGGGGATGCCAACGCTATAAATGCGTCCAATGATATGTCCGCGGGGGCGGAACCCCTTCAGCTTGGGCTGGATCTCATGGTTGTGGGTGATATTGAAGATCAGAGCCAAAATGGCGGCAACGATCTGGCCCAGCACGGTGGCGGCAGCAGCGCCGGCCACGCCCATCTCCGGGAAGGGGCCAATGCCAAAGATGAGGATGGGGTCCATAACGATGTTGATGACTGCGCCCACGCCCTGGGTGATCATGGTATAGAAGGTGCGTCCAGTGGACTGGAGCAGCCGTTCAAACATGATCTCCATAAAGAGACCAATGGAGAGCCCGGCGCAGATCCGCAGATAAGCCACGCCCTGGTTGACGATATCCGGGTCGTTGTTCTGTGCCAGGAAGAAGGGCTCGGCGAACACAACACCTGCAATGGAAAAGACCAGCATACTGAGGAAGGCCAGAAAAACGCCGTTCTCTGCGGTGCGGTTGGCTGTATCAAAGTCCTTGGCGCCCAGGCTGCGGGAGAGCAGGGCGTTGACGCCCACGCCGGTACCTACGCTGACAGCGATCATCAGGTTCTGATAGGGGAAGGCCATTCCCACGGCAGCCAGTGCGTTTTCGCTGACTTTGGCCACGAAGTAGCTGTCCACCACATTGTACAGAGCCTGCACCAGCATGGAGATCATCATGGGCAGGGACATGGAGAGGACCAGACGTTTGATGGGCATGACGCCCATTTTGTTTTCTTGCAGTTCTGACATAAAAACCTCCCAACCGAAAAGAGAGCCGCAGCGGACCGCTGCGGCAAAAAAGAATCCATTTCGTTGTTATTCTAATCGATTGTATATGGTTAGTCAATAGATTTTCAGTATACGAACCAGTTTTTCGGAGACACCACCCCTTCTGCTCCGCAATATGATAGGTTGTGGGGGCCTGCACCGGCTGACGGTGAGCCTCCACCCATTTCAAGTGACAGCGAGGAGCGTTATGATATGAGTACCATTACCTTGGATGCCCTTCGGGTGGGCCAGTGGGGCCAGGTGGCCGAGGTGCTGACCGAGCCGGCCATGCGCCGGCGTTTGCTGGACCTGGGACTGGTGCCGGGGACTGCAGTGAGCTGCACGGCGGTCAGCCCAGCGGGTGACCCGGCAGCCTATCTGATCCGTGGGGCGGTCATTGCTCTGCGGCGGCGGGATGCCAGGGGCGTCAGACTGGCAGGCGCGCCATGGGACTGACGCGGGCTGCCACAGGAGTGGGCGCGGCGGCAGTGCTCCAGCCGCTGGAGGTTGACGAAGCGGAACGGGTGGTGGCACTGGCGGGCAATCCCAATGTGGGTAAGTCTACCCTGTTTAATGCACTGACCGGTCTGCGCCAGCACACCGGGAACTGGCCGGGCAAGACCGTAGCGGTGGCTCAAGGGCGATGCCAGTGGAATGGAAGGTCCTATACACTGGTGGATCTGCCGGGTACCTATTCTCTGTTAGCCCACTCCGCTGAGGAGGAAGTGGCACGGGATTTTCTCTGCTTCGGTGGTGCTCAGGGTGCGGTGGTGGTGTGCGACGCCACCTGTCTGGAGCGCAATCTGAATCTGGTGTTCCAGACCCTGGAGCTGGAACCCAGGACCGTGGTGTGTGTCAACCTGCTGGACGAGGCTGCCCGCAAGCATATTACGGTGGATTTGGAGGCTTTGTCTGCCTATTTGGGCGTTCCGGTGGTTGGAAGTTCCGCCGGACGGGAGGAGGGTCTGGAGGATCTGATGGAAGCACTGGACCATCTGTTGGATGGAAAGGAGCCGCCCAAGCCCCGGCCAGTTTGTTATCCGCCTCAGGTGGAATTTGCCGCTGCCTCCCTCAAACCCCTTTTGGAATCCAGGCTCCAGGGTAAACTCCCTGTACGCTGGGCGGCGCTGCGGCTGCTGGAGGGAGATCCCACGCTTCCTTCCAGCCTGGCACGGCAGATAGGCTGGGACCCGGAGGAGGACCAGGAACTTCAAGCCGCGTTGACCGGGGCCAGGGAGCTGCTGGCCCACAGCGGGATAACGGACCTGAGCGATCAGCTGGCGGCCAGCCTGGTCCATGCAGCCCACCAGGCCGCCCAAGAGGCCCTGCCCCAGGGTGTGGCTGCTGCAGGGGGGGAACGGCTGGATCGATTGCTTACCGCCAGGGCCACCGGTATTCCCGCTATGCTGCTTCTGCTGGCGGCTGTGCTGTGGCTCACCATAGAGGGAGCTAACTATCCCTCTCAGATGCTTTCCGATGGGTTGTTCTGGATTCAGGATCGGCTTACCGACTTGTTTGTCTGGCTCAATGCTCCGGAGTGGCTCCACGGGGCGCTGGTCCTAGGCGTATACCGGGTGCTGGCTTGGGTGATCAGCGTCATGCTGCCCCCTATGGCCATCTTCTTTCCTCTTTTTACATTGCTGGAGGATTTTGGATATCTTCCTCGGGTGGCTTTTCTGCTGGATCATGCGTTTCAAAAAGCCAAAGCCTGCGGCAAGCAGGCCCTGACCATGTGAGTAGTATATATAATTTTGCAAATTGCTATTTACAGCCTCCAATGGAGCTGAATTGACTGGCCGTCAATGGTTACTCGCTCCAGAAGACCGGCCAGAAGCGCACGTTTGCGGTCTGTGTCCCCATCGGCAAAGCCCTGCCGGTAGTCCTCTACGGCAGCAAGAAACAGATCTTTGGCGGGCACCTCATCCGGAGCGTTAAGCTGCGATTCCAGCGCAGCCTTTTGTGCCGTCAGAACGTTGACCCTCTGGGTGATAGATGCCATGGGAATGGAGCCAACCTGATACAGCTCGATCAGACGCTCGATCTGCCGTTCCAGCTCCGCGCAAGTGCGACGCAGCTTTTCCTTGTCAATGTGCACCGTCTTGGCAGCGTCGGCAGCCATGATCGCGTGATCTACGGCAGCGGAGCTGGATACCATCGCATCCACCTGTTGACATACGAGGTGATCCAATGTGCCGATCTCCCAGTTGTCATTTTTGCAGTCCGGGTCACGGACAAATTTGGGGCTGCTTTTGGCTCTGGAATAGCATTTGTAGTATCCATGGTTGGCTGAGTACCGGGCTCCGCAGCGGCCACAGTACAGCAGGCCTGAGAGCAGGTAGCCTGCCCGGAAAGGGTTGCGCTGGGATGTTGTTTTTGCCGCCTCACGGGACAGGCTGTTGAGTAGTTGATTGGCGGCGGTAAAGACACGCTCCTCCACAATGGGCTGATGTATTCCATCATACTCTTGCCCCATGAAATGGACTTTCCCAATATAGAGGCTGTTCTTCAGCACGTTGCGGACCTTTGCCGCCGTCCACTTTGTGGTGTATTTTGTGGATAAAATATGCCAGATCGCGTTGATGGACTTCCCGGCCAGGAACAGATCAAAAGCCTCACGGACCTGCATGGCCTCGTACTCATTGACGGTAAGGACGCCGTCGGCATAGGTATAGCCGGTGGGTGCGTTGCCGCCGCCATGGAAGTACCCGGCCTTGCCCCGGCCGATCCGGCCCATGGTAAAGCGCTCGGTGATCTGATCCTTCTCCAGCTGGGCAAAGACGGACAGTATTCCGATCATGGCCCGGCCGAAGGGTGTGGAGGTGTCGAAGTTTTCATTGATGGAGACAAAATCAGTGCCGTGGGCCAGCAGTTCGTCCTCGATGAGGGTGAGTGTATCCTTCTGGGAGCGGCTGAGCCGGTCCAGCTTGTAGACCACCACAGCGTCCACATGGGTCTCCCGGATCTGCGCCAGCATGGTCTGGAGGGCAGGCCGGTCCGTGTTCCCTCCGGAGTATCCCCCGTCTATATAGGTGTGCAGCAGCACCCAGCCCTTGGCGGCACAATAGGACTCCAGCCGGGCGGTCTGCTCCTCGATGGAGTAGTTCTCCAGCTGGTTCTCGGTGGAGACTCTGGCGTAGCCGAATACCATCATTTTGTCCTTGGACATGAGGCGTCCTCCTTATCTTAATATCAATGGTCTATATTTGGCGTCTTTAAAAGATTTTGAACTTGGGTGTATCTCAATGTGCAACTTTTAGTAATGTTACACCATAAGTGAGGGACAGCGTCAAATGCCATCATTGAAATAGTGTGATTAAAAAAGTCAACAATAAGCTAACAAGAACTTCGTAGAATTTCCCAGTGTTTTTTTGGCTATTCTGCTGCTATAATATAAGCGTAGCATAGTAAAGGAGGTGCGGTTATGGCTACAAAGAGCATCCTGAAAGATGTCCGCTTCCGGGACAAGTCGCTATGCCGCGGTTTTGCTACAGCACTTGAGCACGCAAAGGGAAAAAAGAGCAAAGAGGTCCGAATATCCAGAACGTGCCAGACTATCCAGAAGGATAAAATCAAAGATTTTTTTGGAGATAAATGATGGCAGGTTATTCGATACTGTCCCTCAGCGACATCATAGAAGAAAAGGGAGAGGATTTCTGTCGGGAGATCCTCTCCTCCTTTTCGTGTCCAAAGAACGGGGATGTTGAGCGATTTCTGACAAAGAGATCTGCAATCGATTTCGCGAAGCAGGGGATTTCTCAGACCTTTTTGGTATATGCGTCTTACCGGAAGGAAAATGTCATTTGCGGATATTTTACGATTGCCAACAAGTATATTGTAGTGAATAAGCACTCTGTTTCCGGCACACTTGGTAGACGCTTAAGAAAATTTGCAATGCCAAGTGCGGCTAAAAATGATTTGGTAATTATGGCTCCGCTGGTTGCTCAACTCGGTAAGAATTACACCAACGACTATAATAAACTGATTACTGGTGACGAGCTGTTGAAAATGGCTGAAGATCAGATTCGGCTTGCTCAGCGAATCATCGGAGGCAAGGTGGTATACCTGGAGTGTGAAGACGTTGATCGTCTGAGGTCATTCTATAGTGACAATGGGTATGTGGAATTTGGAAAGCGAAAGCTGGATAAGGATGAGCGTACTGAAATGAGCGGTACACACCTGATCCAGCTGTTGAAGTACTTACATTAAAATCCTCAGCTGATAAGTTGGGGCTTTTTTGCAACTAAGGAACCGGAACAATACAAATGTTCGATTCTTGGCGTTTTAAGAGGCCGGGGCGTGAGCCCCGGCTCTTTTTATTTAAAGATAACGCTGGAGTACTTCCGCCAACTGGTCATGGAACCCCTTCAGATCATAGATATCAGTCAGGGGATACTTGGTCTCCTTCTTGTTTTCATCGGGAATGATCAGCGTCTTCTGACTATCCGTCAGCCGCAGCCGGCAGATCCACTTTCTGGTGTTGGCCTTATAGAGAATGTTAATGTACGATTCGGTATCCTTATATGTGATGTCGTGGATGCTGACCAGGTCGGAGAGCAGATTCTTGACGATAAAAAATGCCTCCAGCTCCTCCTCGGTGGTCACGATGTTAGGCTCCTTTTTCTCCGGGGTTGGTTCCTCAGCTGTAGGAACGGGCGTGTCATCGACTGGCTTGGTGTCATTGATGGAGACGTTGCCGCCGCTGCCGCCCAGGGCCGTTTTGATTTTGTCGTTCATCATTTCGCTGATCAGATCGTTCAGCGCCTTTTTCAGAATTGGACGGAACTTTTCCAGCACGCTCTGTGTCTTGGGAGCAGAATAGCAGTCCTGCAGGAAGAAGCGGATCAGATCGTCGGACGGATTGTTGAGCTGAGCGGTAAAGACAGACTTAAACTCATGTACATATTTCAGTTCTGAAGCTGTACTGAAAATGGCATCTACATCAAATACCGATTTGCAGAATTTTTTCAGCTCCGGAACCTGATTCTCACGGATGTCCAGAATATTGACTGTTAAGAAGGGATCATCGTCCATCTTGTTGGGGTTGTCCAGATCTGTATAGAAACGATAAATCACACCGTTTGTAAGGACTGCAAATTTTGCGGTGGTAGTTCCAAAGTATCGAAACAGCTGGGAGTCGTGCCGATCTAAGTTTTCAGAGATGGATTTACACTCTACAAGGATTACAGGATCTCCATCTTTAATAATGGCATAATCTACCTTCTCGCCCTTCTTGATACCTACGTCTGCAGTGTATTCAGGGACAAACTCCTGTGGATTAAAAACGTCATAGCCAAGCATAGAGAAAAATGGCATGATGATAGCGGTCTTTGTGGCTTCCTCCGTGTTAATGGAATCCTTCATACTCTCCACGCGCTTGGAGAATTGCTTCAGTTGATCAATAAAGTCCATTCTGCTTCCTCCGTTCTCGCTATATGTATCTTAATAGGGCATATTCATCTGCGCTTGTCTTATGATTGGCAGTGATAATACTTTACTTTATTGAGGCAGTCAGTTTTCCTGTTATGCGATTAAAACCAATCTCCACCACAGTATCTTTTTGAAGATCAAATTCAAGTTTTGCTTTGCGAAAACTTCCGGATAGTTCAACCACACAGGGACCAGGATCTAATTCAACAGTTTCTGTGTGTCCATTTTCAATAGATACATAAATAGTTCCATTTACAACGGCTTTAATTGGCGGGTTTACCAGATAGACTTGGCTGGCTCTGTCTAGTATGAGTTTTACTTTATTTGCTACAGTAGGGGCACTTCCAATTTTGGCACCACATTTATGACAAAATAGAGCGGTATCTGGTAACTTTTCACCACAGTAAGAGCAAAACAAATAAAACACTCCTTTATTTTATCTTCCGCCGCAGCTCTACCACTACGCCGATGATCTGGACCGGGATGGACTCGATCTCAGCGGGGGAGTAGGTGCGCGGAGGATAAGCTGGATTGGTGGGGCGCAGCTCCAGGCTGCCGTCCCCTTTTATCATGACCTGCTTGAGAGTGGCTTCTGAGCCGTTGACCAAAACGGCGCAGTCGTCACCGCTCTCGCAGGTCGTTTCTTTTTTTAGGATCACGGTATCCCCGTCCAGATAGCGGGGATACATACTGTCTCCCCTGACCCGCAGGCCAAAATACTGGCGGCCGCCGGTGGCCCAGGCTGCCGGGATCTCCTCCCAGTCCAGGATATCCTCTATGGCATCCAGGGGGATGCCGGCGGGGATGGTGCCGAGGACGGGGACGCGGATGCCGGAGGACGAACTGCCCGGGGCCTCGCCCAGCAGTTCGCTGGTTGTCACCCCAAGGTAGTCAGCCAGCATTTGGACTTTTGCGACGGAAGGGGTTTGACCGCGTTCCACGTTGTTGATAAAACTACTGCCCACGCCGCTTTCTCGACACGCAACCGTAGGTTTTACATCCCGTAGATTGCAGTAGTATTTGATGTTTTGCACAAAAAGTTGAGCATCCAAGCGGCATCACTCCTTAATTAAGAATTATGCACTATGCGGAAAATACTTAAACAAGGATAAATACATTGACAATCCTTGATTAAGGAATTATGATTAACCCGTAGCAAACCACAGGTTTACCGGCAAGCAGGAAGGGGGCTAAGAAAATGTTGCAAGATGATCTTTGGTTAAAGATCGGAAATCAATGCTTGAGCCACGCCATGGCAGTGCTGAATCATTCGGTAACACCAACTGAGGAAATGGCAAATCTTGTACAAAAATTGGTATCAGTAGCGATTGCGATAGACCAACTCAATCTTCAGTGGGCAGCTCAAAACCGATACGGCGCGGCGGTTTACCAGGATCCTGCTTCGGCACGGACAAGAGCAAAAAATTAAGCTGTGTCATGTGCTGGATCAGTGTAGCCGGGTGACCATTTACATATCCATAAAAGACCAATGTACTGGGATTGGAGTAGCCAATGGAAGTGACAGACAGTGTGATGCTTTGACCAAAGGATGCCAGCTGAAGTGCAACCTCATGGTTATCATCCAGTTCGTCCTGAAACTCTTTTATCCGGCGTAAAATCACCTCATGGGCGTAGTCGGCCATATTGTGGTCTCGCAGAAGGGATTTTATATCGAAACTTGACGTGTAAGGTTTTGGGGTCCGGAGTGCTTCAGATTCCGTAAAGCTATAGTTTGGCATATATATCACCTCAATAAACCTATAGCTAAATCATACCATATCGAACAGTTTGGAACAAGGCCAAAGTGAAGGGGGGAGGAAGTTGAAAATCAAAGAACTCATGGAGTCGAGGGGGCTCCAGGGAATTCAGGTGGCGGCGGCATTGAATGTATCCAGCAATGCAGTTTCCAAGTGGGCAAACGGGCAGGCCAACCCCAGCGCGGACAAGCTGCCCGCTCTGGCTGATCTGCTGAACTGCTCCATCGACGCCCTCTATGGCCGGGACAGTCCGGAGGAGCGGGACGCCAGCTGATCTTATAACCATTTTACCCCAATGAGGAGGAGATAACCATGCCGCATGACAAGCGGAATATTTATAAAATTGCCCGTGAGGCGAGAGGTTTGACCCAAGAAGCGGCTGCGGAAAAGTTGGGTATCTCAGACAGCAGCATACGGGCTTATGAGACTGGCCAGCGTATCCCGCCGCTGGATGTAGTGGATCTGATGGTCGATGCGATGACAGCCAATTGCTGGGCATTCAGCACATCAGGGCCAGCGCGGAGATGGCGCGATCCATTGTGCCCGATGTGCAGGAACTCAGTCTATCAACCGCAATCGCAAATCTTTTGGACTGTATCTATAGTTTTGTCGATAACCATCGGGATCGAAGTTTGCTCCACATCGGAAAAGATGACATGATCGACGAGCAAGAGAGCCCTGTTTTTGATGATATCTCAGAAGAATTGGACCAGCTGGCGGCGGCCGCTATGGCGGTCCGATTCGCAAAGCGGAAGAACAGAAAGGAGATCATATGATGAAACACAAATGGCATCCGTTTTTAGGCAGCGCCGTATGGCTGGGCTGCATCATCGTCGCGGTGGGCCTGCCCAACTGGGTGGGATAGGACATCCCCGGCGGTGCATAAACAGGAGAAGGAGGTGGCGCGCAATGGTCGATATGAGCAAGGTCAAGGTAACCAATATCATGGCGGATGGCTCTATCTGTGAGGATCTGAGTACATACCTTGAGACCCATACTCTGCCGGATGATGTGCTGCGGATGATCCTGGGATTTATCCGGGATGGACGCGCCATCCGGGAACAGAGAGAGCGGGGTGCGTCTCATGATTAGGCAAAAAGAAAGGCCCCCCTGTCTGTGGGCGCAGACAGAGAGGCCAAACGATGGTTTCGTGCATGAAAACCATAATTATTATACCACAAATGGCCGGATCTTACAAGGGGGTGCTGGGTATGTGGAGTGCTGAGCGATGGGCGCCGCTGGATCTGCGGCGACGGGGCCAGCTGGGCCCCCATGACGGTGAGCTCATTGTCCTGCACATGATCCCCAAGACACAGGCCCGCAGCGAGCGGTACTATGTGGGCCGACTGGAGGTCTACCAAGGACACACATACTTGCGCGGCTGCGGGGACACGGTGGCCATGGCGGGGCTGTGCAAGCGGTATATCCTGCGGTGGATCCGGCTGTGGGAGGACGGTGAGCCATGACGGAATATCACTTTAACGCCGACCTGGCCCAGCGCCACGGCGTCAACGGGGCCATCTTCCTCCATGCCATGGCATTCTGGGTAGCCAAGAACCAGGCCAATGGGCGGCACTTCCATGAGGGTCGTACCTGGACCTACAACACCCTGGACGCCCTGACCAAGTTGTTCCCCTTCTGGACCCGGCGGCAGGTGGAACGGATCGTGGCCAAGCTGAAGGAGGACGGGGCGCTGCTCACCGGGAACTTCAGCCAGGATAAGACGGATCGCACGGTATGGTACGCCCTGGCAGACAGCGTACTGGAGGTATATGGACTCCTTGTGCCGCCCATTTCACCGGATGGGGATATGGGTACACCTGACGGTGGTGACGCCACGCCGCCCATTTCACCAGATGGTGAAATGCATTTCACCGAATCGGGACAACCATTTCACCAGACGGTGAAATGTAATAAGGAAACAGTTACTGACCAGTTATATATACCCCCCTTACCCCCCAAGGGGGAACGGAGGGCCCTGAAAGGGGACAAGAAGGCTGTCCGGACGATGCTCGACGCGTATGCCGGAGAGGATCAGGAACTGGCCCAGGCCCTGGATGACCTGATGGAGGTGCGCTCCGCCAAGAAGGCGGTGGACTCCCCCAGAGCTATCTCCACCCTGCTCAACAAGCTGGACAAGCTGGCGGACGGTTCCCGGGAGCTGAAGCTCCAGATCGTCCGGGAGTCCGTGACCAACAGCTGGAAAGGTGTGTTCCCCTTGAGAGGCGGACAAGCCCCAGCAGCCAGGAGGGAGGTGGAGCGCCATGTGGAGTGAGGAGAATGGTGTGGAGGAGGTGCTGCTCTACGACCCCGCCTTTCTCGATCCCAGCCTTCCCACCGGGTTCTGGTTCTGTGCCGACGCCGAGGACGTGCTTGCTGTCCAGATCAACGCCGGGTGCCTGCGCACCCTGGGCGGCTGGGAACAGATCGGCCGGTACGAGGGATTCTTCCTGCAATTCTGCTACGTGCTGGTGGTGTGCGCCGATCCCCAGAAGCGGGAGAACATGGTGCGGGAACTGCGCCACCGTCTGCCCAACGTGATCCTGCTGGCAGTGGAGGACAAGGGCTTTCGGCGGTGTTTGTCGGTGCGGGCGCTGCGGGACACCTACGGTCTGAAGGCCGTGGACCAGATGCTGCTGGACACGGTGGAGGTCCCCGCCTACGGTCTTCTGGACCTGGCCGACGTCAGGCAGCCGGACGTGACACGGCTGGACAAGGTGCTCTACGGTATCCCAAACCTGGACAGGGCCACAGGTGGGGCCATCATGGGTGAGCTGTCCGTGTGGACCGGCAAGCGCGGCGAGGGAAAGAGCACGCTGCTGGACCAATTTCTGCTGGAGGCCATCGACCAGGGTCAGCCGGTATGCGCCTACTCTGGAGAGCTGCCGGCCTGGAAGTTCAAGTATTGGGCTTCCCTCCAGGCGGCGGGGCCCCAGTACATATCCAAGACCACGGACCGGATGAGCGGGCGGGAGATCGCATCCCCAACGCCCTTTGTCCAGGGGCTGATCGACGACTGGTGGCGGGGGCGCTTCCTTCTGTACGATATCGGAACCAGCACCTACCATGATGCGGCCAACATCCTGCGGGTGTTCCGGTACGCCCACCGGCGCTACGGTGCCAAGGTCTATCTGGTTGATAACCTGATGACCGCCCGCTTCCGGGGCAATGACCGGGACTTCTACCGGGCGCAGTCGGAGTTTGTGGCGGAACTGGCCGCCTTTGCCCATGACAATGGCGTCCACGTCCATCTGGTGGCGCATCCCCGCAAGACGGACAGGATCGACGACTCGGACGATGTGTCCGGCATCGGAGATGTGACCAATCTGGCCGACAACGTGTATGCGCTGGAGAAGGAATCCAGGCCGGACAGGCAGCAGGATTGTGTGCTGACCATCCTGAAGAATCGCTTTTTTGGTGAGCGGGGCCGCAGCATCGGATTGAATTTTGAGGCCAGCAGTAAGCGCTTCTATAAGTCCGGTACGGGAAACCCAAACAAGGCGTATGGGTGGGCTTTGAGTATGCCCCAGCAGTTCATGGAGTTGCCGGAGACAGAGGATGACCCGTTCCGTGAGAAAGGAGACCAGCATGGACAAGCCCAGAGCGGCCCAGCTGCTGCGGCTGGAGATCCTGCGCCGGGAGGCCCTGGCACGGGCCAGCAGCTTCCCAGCGGATCACCTGCAGGTGGCCCAGGCGCTGACTCTGGCGGTCCAGGCTCTGGAGGAGGATCAGCATGAGGATAGGCGAAAAGATCACCTGGACCCCGTCGGCCTTTGAGCACGAGCTTAATGGCGAGCGGGCCAACAAAATGCGAAAGCTGCGGTCGGTAACCGGCCGGATTGTCTATATCCATCCGGCCCGGCGGTACTATATGGCCGAGGCTTCCGTAGGAAGTGAAATTATCCGGGAGTGTTTCCCAATCAACGAAAGATAGGAGTGTTTCGTGCATGAAAACCTTCGCCATTGTCAATCGAAAGGGCGGGGTGGGCAAGACCACCACCGCCGTCAATCTGGCCTATGTGCTGGCAACCAGCTGCCGGCTGCGGGTGCTGTTGGTGGATGCCGATGGGCAGGCAAACGCTACTCAGATCCTGCTGCCGCCCGGGGAGTATGCTGGCTTGGGCGCCCTGCTGCGGGGGCTGAGTATCTGCTATGACGAACTGGTGGAGCAGACCGACGTGCCCGGCCTGGATGTGCTGCCGGCGGCAGAGGATCTTTGGGCCCTGGATCTGGAGGCCGCCGGTGGTGATCGGGGCCGGAGCTATAGGGCGCTGCGGGATATGCGGGAGGCTTTGGAGGAGGACGGGGCCTATGACGTGATGGTCATCGACTGCCCGCCCAACCTGTCCGCCGCCTGTGTGTCTGCCATTCTGGCCAGCGACTCCATCATCATTCCTGTTCTGTCCGACGCCTGTTCGGCCACCGGCGTGGGGGACTTGGTGGACCAGATTGCCAGCCTGCGCTCCCTTCACCCGGCGCTGCGGGTGTCCGGTGTTCTGGTGAACCAGTGGCACCGCTCCCCGGTAGTGGAGGACTCGGTGGCCTACCTCCGGGAGGAGGGTCTGGTGCCGGTCTACGACACCGTGATCCGCCGCACCGACAAGGTGCCTGAGTCCAGCTGGGCCCGGATGGCGGTCCAGGCCTGGAGCCCTTTCTGTTCGGCGGCCCGGGATTACCGGGCCTGGGTGGCGGAACTGGCGGCAAAGGAGGGGATCCAGTATGGGCAAGCCTGATCTGGGGCGGCTCATCGCCCAGACTATGGCCCCGACGGCGGAGGACAGGACCATCGAGGTCATTACCGGGGAGATCCTGGATGCCAAGCGGGCTGGGGGAGAGGCTATCCTCGCCATTGGCCGGTGCCTCATCGAGGCAAAAGATATGCTGTCCCACGGGGAGTGGCGGTCCTGGCTGGAGGAGCAAGTAGAGTTCTCAGAACGATCCGCCCAGCGATTCATGAGACTGGCCCGGGAGTGGTCAAATCCGACAACGTTGTCGGATTTGGGAGCCTCCAAAGCCTTGGCGCTCCTGGCATTGCCGCCGGAAGAGCGGGAGCAGTTTATGGAGGACCACAAGGTCATCGACATGAGCGCCCGCCAGCTGGAGCAGGCCATCAAGGAGCGGGACGAGGCCAGAGCGGCCGCTGAACGGGCGGCGGCAGACCAGCGCACGGCTGAGCAGGCCCGGGATAAGATGGCGGAGGACATGAAGTTTCTCAATGTCCGTTTGGCTGGAGCCAAAGAGGATCGGGAGCAGGCCATGCAGGATGTGGCTCGCCTGGAGGCTGAACTTGCTGACCTGAAGGCCAAGCCGGTGGACGTTGCGGTGGAGACCGTGGTGGACCAGGCCGCCATTGACAAGGCCCGGGCCGACGCCATCGCCGAGATGCAGGAGAAACTGGATAAGGCAAAGGAGGCGGCGGCCAAGGCCAGGGACAAACAGAAGCAGGCTGAGGCCTCTGTGGAGATCCTGAAGCGGTCCCTGGAGGAGCGGGACAATTCGGACAAGAGGGCCGCCATTGCCGGCGACAAGGACCTGGCCATGTTTGAGGTGCTGTTCACCCAGGGCCAGGAGTTGGCCAACAAGCTCCACGGCCTGCTGATGAAAGCCCGGGGCCGGGAGGATCAGACCGCCGCCCAGGGCATGGAAAAGGCCCTGAAGGCCCTGGCGGAGGCCATCGGGAGGTGTGCGGAGTGATTCAGGAGGCAATTAGGAAGCTGCGGGAGCAGCAGAGCAAGGTCAAGGAGCGCTCTCCTCAGTGGATGGTGGCGGAGCAGCTGATAGATCTGGTGCGGGCGGAGCCCCGGTGCGCGGAGATCCTTGCCCAGGACCTGGAGGTGGAGGCCATGTCCATCACGGAGGCCGAGAAGAAAATCAAGGCCTACGCCGATGGGCACAAAACCGGCAATTTTGCCTGCGTGATGCCAGGTGAGGCAGACCGTATCCTCCGGGAGTTCTACGGCCTACCGGAGCGAGGAGCCGTAGAAGCCGGCGTTATCGGCCTGGATCTGGCCGATTTTCTGGGGTGAGCGCCATGGAAGATATGCGGAATCTGGTGCCGCGCCAGGCACCGGAGGGGTTCCTTACCTGGGTGTCGGCGATCTGTCAGGACGAGCTGGATACCCACGGATTCCTCTACGAGCAGGAGTGGGTGGAGGACTGGGGGCTGGATGTGCTGATGGACGAGTGGGCCAGCCCCAGGAAGCGGAAGATGGTTCGAGTGCAGTGCTCCTGCTGCGGCTATCAGGATCTGTACCACTACGGGAGAGGGCTGAGAGGCTATGGATTTATTCTCCCGGAGAGCTTTACCGAGATGGAGGGCGGGCAGGTCTATGAGGACGGAGACGCCATCCTGTGCCCCAGCTGCGGCTGCCCCGTGCAGATTCGCCGCCGGGCGGCCCTGCGACAGAAGGGGTACTTCGTCCCTTCGGAGAGCCGCGCCATGAGCGCCGCTGTGGTAGGGGAGGACCGCTTGCTGGCCCTTACCGGCTGGGTGATCCAGCGCCGGGTATCCTATGGCGGCGGGGAGTGGCTGGAGGCCGTTGCTGCGGAGGCCTATGTGTTCTCTCCCACGGACTGCGCCCAGCTGATGGGATGGGTCAACGCCTACAGCGGGAACGCCGGGTACTTCATCCAGTACACGCGGGAGTGGAGACAGCCACAGGAGTGGAGGGAACGCTGGGGGGAGGCGGATGAGATCTTCGGCCTGTCGGAGGAACTGCTGGCGGAGAGCTGTCTGCCCCACTGCAAGCTGGACGTGTACATGGAGCACCGGCCCGGGGCGTATCACTTCCCGGTGGCCTGGCTGCGGCTGTACCAGGCTCACCCCAGTGTGGAATCGGTGCTGGTCCATGGCCTGCCCAGGGTGCTGGATGATCTGCTCTATTCCCAGTGCCGGCGGGAGGACCAATGGGAGAAAAACAAGAAGGGCCTTCCGGATCTGCACGAGCTGGACTGGAGCCAGACCCGGCCCGCCCAGATGCTGCACCTGAACCGGGAGGAGCTGCGCCTGGCCCGGGATCAGGACTGGGGACAGCTGTTCTGGGATCTGTTCCGGTACAGCAAGGCCGCGGGGGAGCTCCTCACCGGGGAGGACATCGTCAACGCCTTCTATCTGGGCGACGACCATGTGGGCCAGCTGGTGGGACGGGGGCCGGTGGCAAAAAGCATCCGGTATCTGCTCCAGCAGTGCGGCCAATGGGAGGACGCCTATGTGCCGGAGCCGGAGGACGAGGACCCACCCGCGGACGCGGAGTGCCCGGATGTGCAGATTCTTACCGACTACTGGGATATGGCCCAGCGGCTGGGCTGGGACCTGAGCAATGATCGGGTGCGGTTTCCCCACGACCTGTTTGCCGCCCACGACGAGGCCGCCGTCCAAGTGTCCTTCCTGAAGGAGAAGGGCCTGGCGCCCAGCTTCCGGGTGCGGCGAATGCAGCTGCGTAAGTATGTCTTTGCCGCAGACGGATTTTTCATCCGGCCGGCGGCCAGTCAGAAGGAACTCACCGACGAGGGGAACGCCCTCCACCACTGTGTCAGCAGCTATGGCAAGAATCACGCCAGCGGAAAGACGGCCATCTTCTTCATCCGGAGAAAGAGGGCGCCCAAGGAATCCTACTACACGCTGGAGCTGGATGAAAAAAAGCTGGAGGTCCGGCAGAACCGGGGGCTGCGAAACTGCCCCAGAACACCGGAGGTCCAGGCCTTTGAGGAATTGTGGATCCGCTGGGTGCGGGCGGGGGCACCAAGAGATGGGAGTGGAAAGCCAGTCATTGACGTAGGGAGGGAGGTGATTGTGGCGTGAAGGATGTAAAGCACCTCAAGCCTGGAGATCCCTGCCCGATCTGCGGGAAGCCGATCAAAACAGAGGACCCGGAAGCTTTGTTTGTGCTGTCGGTTCTGGCTGACCTGATCGATGTGGCAAAACAGGACGCAAAAGATACCTGACTGCATAGCCGCTCCGGCTCTCTGCCGGGTGGGTGCGCCACCACCCGGACCTCTCTCTTTCTCTTTGGTCGGGGCCCTGCTGATCCGAAGGCCTGCGTCCCAACGCGGGGTAGTGGTAGGAGAAGCGGGGCGCCCGGCAGAGAGCCGGAGCCATTGGGAGATACAAAAAATAAGGCCGCCCTGTGCAAGGGCGGCCTGGGCCTAATCTTTGGTTACTGTACGCCAAGGCGCTGCTTCAGCCCATCCTGGAGGACTTGGGAGAAGTTGACACCGGCACGTTCGGCCAGATCGTTCAGATAACTGGGAATGGTGACGTTTTTACGGATCGTCCGCATATCGTGAGCCCGACGGTAGGCGTCAAAGTCAATGTCTACCAAGGTGACCAGCTCACCCTCCTCATGGGCCGGGGACAACACGGAAGGCTCCGGGATGGCCCGTCCTGCATCTTGCTCACAGATGCCCCACAGCCCGATGGCATCCCGAGCCATGTCAATACATTCTGCTACGGTTTCTCCCTGAGTGCCGATATTCAGGTCTGGTACAGACACAGAAAATCCACCATCTGCCTCTGGATGCAGGATCACGGGATAAACTTGCTTCATCTATATAAACCTCCTTTTTGGTGGCGGCGAGGGGCTTATTTCAGCCCCTGCCGCCGGATGATGGCTACTGCTAACTGTTCTTTGATTTCGTTGTGTCGGGGGATAGGTTCGGATGCTTTGCCGTTGGTGTAGATATCGTGGTTATTGCCTGAGCGGAGGAGCCACCATCCATTTGCTTTTAGGAGCTTTATTAAGTCCCTGCGCTTCATTGTCTCTCCTCCTTACAAGTACATTATACGCATTAAATGCGCATTTGTCAAGAGGGGAAATAGAAAAACTGGAAAGAAGGATTAGTATGAATCGAAAAAATTTACGGCGGATCTCTATGGTGGTCACGGCCCAGACTGCTGCCAACCTGGAGAAGCTGGCCCAGATGGACGGCAAGCCCAGCATAGGCCGGGTGATGGACAAACTGGTGCGGGAGAAGATGATCTCCCTCCGTCAGCCGGAATCCCTGTGGCAGGCCCACTATCTCAACCGCTTTGGGAGGTGTAAGTGATGGGACGCTCCAGTGCGCGGAATGACAGAATCCTGACCATGGACCAGGTCCGGCTGATCGTAGCGCTCCATGATGCCGACCTCTGTATCTCCGGAGCCGCGAAAGCACTGGGGATCAAGGACGGCACCGCACGGGCCAGGATCAACTCCATTGAGCTCCATACCGGGATCGATGTGCTGACGATCCACGGCATGAGCCAGCTCTACGACGGGGCTAGGGCGCTGGTGGAGATGGAGGCGCAGCATGGCCAAACGGATTAAGACCATTACCGCCGGGCGGCTGGTGATCGTGGGCTGCTACACCATCCCAACACCACGCAGCTCGGACCGGGAGCGGCAGGCCCTGCGGGAGATCTCCTCCGCCGCCCAGGAACGGATGAACCTAAAGCGATCGTGGCAGAAGCTGGAGGTGGAGCTGGCCACCAACTTCACACACCGGGACCTCCATCTGGTTTTTACTTATGACGACGATCACCTGCCAAGAAATCGAGAAGAGGCCAGGAAATATCTGAAGAAAATGATTCGCCTGCTGCGGGCCCACCGGAAAGCCAGGGGGCAGGAGACTCGCTACATCTACGTGACCGAACAGCTCAGCGCCGAAGGCGGGCGGCTCCACCACCATATGATCCTCAACGGCACCGGGGCGGACCTGGAGGTGCTCCGCTCCCTGTGGCCTTAAGGTGGATCACCTGTGGAAAACTATATCATTTACCTCTGGTCAGTGGAGCGGCGGCGCGCTGCGCATTAAGGCAAATACACATGGCATTAAAAATGGTTTGCGCAGCTTTCAGGTGTTCCACCAGGTGGGTAGCTCCCTTAGTATAAACACCTGGGCGGTCAGATGCACGGATGTAACTTACGAAGAATCCACCGGGGACCTTATCCTGAAATGCGAGGATGCCTATAGTGGTCAGATCTGCGTTTTGGTGTAGGAGGCGGTGTGATATATGAAACCGCTGATCAACTTAGCTGAAGATTACCGTAAGGCAGCTGTGGTTCTCCGTTTGGCCATTGAGGACCGGCGGGAACAGGCGGCACAGGGAAACTCCGTCGCTGCCCGGGAGCTGGCGCTGCTGCGGCAGATGCTGGCGGAGATGCGGGATCTGCGGCAGCTCACTCAGGGGTATTACACCCGGCCCAGGGACGGCACGTATACCACCTCCAATCTCCGGGCGCCCCGGATGGACATGAGCAAAAAATGAGCCAGGCCAGGGAGATCAAAGACCGGATCCGGGTGCTGCGGGAGCAAAAAACCGCCCTCCAGGCCCGGCTGGAGGGGGCCGGGGGCCGGGAGGCGGAGACCATCCGCCTGGAGCTGGCAGAGATCGGGGAGGACCTGGTGGACTGCGCCCGGCAGCTGCGGGAGCTGCTGCCCCGGCACAGGATCAGCCGGGGGACTACCTGGGCCGGAACAGAGAGCTGGCGGTGGGATCAGCTCCAGTACCAGACATGGGCGGAGCTGGAGGACCGGGAGGAGCCGGAGACCCTGACGGACCGGGACAGGATGCGCCTGGCGGTGCGGGCCGCCCGGCAGGGGCTCAGCCCCGCCCAGCAGGCCTATCTGGCCGGTACCGACGGGGGCAGACGGCAGGCCCAGGTGGCCCGGGAGGCGGGACGAAACCGCTCCACCGTGTGCCGTACCCTCAAGCGGGGCCAGCGCCGCCTGGAGGCGGACGCCCGGGCGCTCTACCAGCTGCTGGAGGGACAGACGGAGGGGCCGCTGGTGGTGGATCTGGGGGAGCGGTCGGTGCTGAAGGCGGTGCTGGACCGGCTCACCCTCCGGCAGCAGACCTATCTCTACCTCTACTATGGGGAGTGGCTGAGCCTCCGGGAGATCGGGGCATTGCTGGGCGTGGACCACGCCTCGGTGCTGCGGTCCATCCGGTGCGGGCTGAAGCGGCTGGAGGGGCTGGCCCTGGGAACGGAGATCGAGGTGCGGGGGCTGGACAGCCTGGAGGAGCGGCTCATGGCCCACTTCAACGACCTGCCGCCGGAGGAGCCCGCCCGGGAGCGGGGGCCGTACCGGCGGCGGAACGCCCCGGCCCGGACGCTCCTGCCGGTCCCGCTGGGCAGGCGGCTGCTGCGCTTTGTGCGTGGCGGTCAGGTGCGGACGGTGGGTGCGGGAGCAGAAGCGCCTGAGATCCGGACGGAGGGCTGGAGCAGCGGAAAGCTGCTGGCCTGGCTGGAGGGGCAGGGAGGAGGCCGCCGGGAGCGGGCGGGCTGGATCCGCAGGCTGTTGTATCACTTATTTGCATGGATCAGGAGGGATTTGGATGTTGACCATCATTGAGATCGCGGCCAGAGAGGACGGCGGCCACGGCCTGCAGAGCCAGAGCCACCGGACCGAGTGCTGGCTGGAGGGGTGGATCGTGGTACCGCCCCAGCTGGAGAAGGCCGCCTGGGACTGCTGCGGCTATTGTGACCTGAAGATCGAGGACGGCGTACTGGTGGACCTGACCCCCGGTCAGATCCCCGAGCCGGAGCCCGCCCCGGAGCCGGAGCCCACGGAGGCGGAACGACTGCGGGCGGATGTGGATTATCTGGCCATTATGACGGGGGTGGAGCTGTGAACGTGTATGAACTGGCCCAAAAGTATTATCCCAAGCTGTGGGACAAGGAGCGCATCCAGGCCCTGGCGGCCGCCGGTAAGCTGACGGAAGACCAAGTGACCTCGCTGCTGAATGTCGTATCGGCGTAAAATTTGTCGATAAATATATGCTGCGTTGTGGTACGAAAGTGTACAACAAATGCCTGTTTCAACCCATATATGGGGGGATGTAGATGATTCAATTTAGTGATTGGAAAATTGTAGGCGAAGGGGAGATAGCCCGGCAGCACGATAATCTGACCCGCGAGCTGCGGGTGGAGGGGGAGATCCCCGAGGGCTGGACCTGGGATCTGCTGGTGCAGGCCGGAAAAAATCTGGATATTATCCGCCTGAACCAGGGGGAAAACAGCCTGTCTGTAATACTCACATCTGAGATGCTGGCTCTGTCCGGGTTCTACGAGATGCAGCTGCGGGGCACCCAGGGGGAACTGGTGCGGCACACCAATGTAACCCGGGTATACATACCGGAGAGCCTGTCCGGCGATGGACAGTGGCCGGAGGTGCCGTCGGAGTTTACGCAGCTGGAACAGCGGATGAGGGAACTGTCGGAGGAAACCGGGGCGGCGGCAGAGCAGGCCCAGACAGCGGCAGAAGATGTGGCCAACAATGCCCAAGCGGCTCAGGAGGCGGCCGAAAAGGCGTTGGAGGCTGTAGAAGCTGTGGAAACCGCTGCTAAGAATGCGGAGACCGCCGCTGACCAGTCGGGAGAGAGTGCCAGGCAGGCGGCAGATGCGAAGGCTCAGATGGAGGAACTGGCCCAGCAGGTGGGTGAGGATGCTGAGAGCATGCAGGATGCTGTGGGACAAGCCAAATCCGCCGCTCAGCAGGCCGGACAGGCCCAAACAGCGGCTGAGACTGCTGCCGAAAACGCGGAGAAGTCGGCCCAGCAGGCGATGGATACAGCCTCTATCATTCCTGCACCAAATCCAGAGAATGCAGGAATGACGCCGGTGGTAAACGAGGCGGGGGACGGGTATGAACTTGTTCCACGGAAGGGATTAACGCTCGTTTTAGATACAACAACCGAAGAAGAAGTTATGGAGATTCGGGCTGACTTTCCCCCCAGCAAAAAGATTTATGCTCTTATAAGCACCCCAGCGGTCAGTAAAAATTCTACCTATATTAAAATCATATACGGGTATAAAGATGATCCTCATAGGTTTACTCATATGCCCTTTTGCTCTGTTCCAAGAACATTAGAGATGAAGGTCAGCACGATCATTTCAATAGACTCCGGTATGTTGCAATTTAGTGCGAATAACGGGACGCCTGGTGCTTATGATAGCCCATCTATATACAACGGAACTGGCAATATCGCAACTCTGATGTCTGTATCAAAAGCGAGATTTTATTCACATGATCATGAAGGAACGCCGGAGAGTTTAATCTCTTTTTCGTTCGGTGCGTATGCGGCAGACAATCCGTTCCCTGCCGGAACAAGGTGCATGGTTTGGGTAGAGGAGGTATAGCATATTGAAAATTTTGGATAACGGTATCATCCGCGACATGACCCCAGCCGAGGTCGAGGAGTTTAACCGCCTCCAGCAGGAGCAGCCTGCGCCTACAACTGAACCGGATCGTCTGACCGCGCTAGAGCTGGCGGTTGCTGAGCTCGGCGTGGCGATGATGACTGCGATGGGAGGTATGAGCAATGGCTAATTTGTACGCTGACCTCATCCGCCGCGGCCTGTGGACGCTTGAGCAGGTCCCCGCGCTGTGGCGGGAGGAAGTGGAGGGAATGCTGTGAAAAGAATCGCATCCATCCAGCTGAGCCGGGTCCAGCGGATTGAAATCATCATCACCAACTGCCGCAAATCTCTGGCTGAAGTCAAGGCCGAAACCGGCGCAGACTACATCCTCAACGGCGGTATGTGGAACCCGGACGGTTCTCCCTGCGTAGGGCTGAAAGCGGACGGCAGGCTGCTGTCCAAAACCCCTTGGGGCAATGTCCACGGCTACGGATGGACGGGTACGGATATCCACATGACCCTGGACTGGAAAGGCAACGCCAATTATCTGGCGGTATCACCCATCATCAAAGATGGTGCGCCGTACCCGGAAAAGGCCTATGCCCCTGCGCAGGATGGCGTGCGTGGCCGGTCTGCCATCGGCATGACCCGGGATGCCCTGGTGCTGTATTGCGCCAAAGACGGCACACGGGACGCGAAAGACCCCGATGGTCTGACGCGGGAGCTGCTGGCGCTGGGCTGTGACTCGGCTGTGATGCTGGACGGCGGCGGCTCGTCCCAGTGTGATTTTGCCGGGACGCAAATCCAATCTGCCCGGAAGGTCCACAACTGGATCTGCGTATGGACAAAAAAGACGGCGGAGAGCCCGCCGCAGAAGGAGGACAAGCCTGTGAGCAAGCCTGTTGTATGCCTGGACCCGGGCCACGGACCGGGGTGCGCCAACGGTTCCCCGGACGGAAGCTACAGGGAATGCGAGTTTACCTGGGATCTGTACACCCGCCTGCGGCCCCTGCTGGAGGCCCAGGGAATTACGGTGGTAAGCACCCGGGAAAAGGAGAGCGATTATCCCGGCCTCAGCGCCCGGGCCTCGGTGAGCAACCGGGCGGGGGCGGACCTGTTCGTCTCCCTTCACTCCAACGCCGCCGGGAGTTCTGCCCGGGGGTTTGTGGCCTTCACCTCGGCGCCCCCGGAGACGGCGGCCCGGAACCGTCTGGCAGCTGCCGTCATGGGCCGCATCCACGCCGCCGGTGTGGTGCTGTGGGGGAGCGGGCTGGCCCACGAGATGTACACGGTGCTGGCCTCCACCACCGCCCCGGCAGTGCTGCTGGAGTACGGGTTCCACACCAACGACCAGGACCTGGCCCTGCTGAAGGACGCCGCCTACCGGGACAAGCTGGCCCGGGCCACCTGCGCCGGGATCTGCGACTATCTGGGGCTGGAGGTCAAGGAGCCGGAGGGGGAGAGCGGACAGCCCAATGAGCCGGACGGCTGGGCCAAGGAGGCGTGGAGCAAGGCAACCGCCGCCGGCATCTTCGACGGCACCCGGCCCCGTGACGGACTGACCCGTCAGGAGGCTGCCGTGGTGCTGGACCGGCTTGGACTGCTGCCGGAGGAGGTCAAGGAGCCGGACCAGGAGAGCGGGCAGCCCAATGAGCCGGACGGCTGGGCCAAGGAGGCGTGGAGCAAGGCCGTAGCCGCCGGGATCTTCGACGGCACCCGGCCCAGGGACCAGCTCACCCAGCAGGAGGCCGCCGTGGTGCTGGACCGGCTTGGACTGCTGCCGGAGAAAGGAGCCTGACATGGAGCACATCAATTCCTTTAAAGCGGCGGTGGCCGCCGTCTGCGCCGCCCTTACCGCCCTGTGGGGGTGGTTCGGCTGGCTGGTGGTGGCCTGGATCGTGTGCATGATCATCGACTACGCCACCGGCTCCGCCGCCGCCCTGCGGGCGGGGAAGTGGTCCAGCAAGACCGCCCGGGACGGGATCTGGCACAAGCTGGGCAGCGTGGTGGCCGTCATCGTGGCGGCCATCCTGGATACGGTCATCGGCCATCTGCTGGCCCATGTGCCGGGGGTGGAGCTGCCCTTCGCCTATACGGTACTGCTCTGCCCCCTGGTGGTGATCTGGTACATCCTCACCGAGGCCGGCAGCATTATCGAGAACGCCGGCGCCCTGGGGGCGCCTATTCCAGCTTGGCTCACCAAAATGATCGCGGCATTGGAGTCCAAAGTAGATCAGGCGGGGGACAATATGTCATCTAAAGAATGATAAACTCAAACAGCCCTTTGGACTTCCGAAGGGCTGTTTTTATTTGCATTATTATATATACTATATGTATGGGTTTCGGATGCAACGCCGCCGGTGTAGTGGGATGCCGCATCATCGATTCTCCCCGGGAACGGCTGATAGCCATCCTTACCAACAGTTTTGTTCCATGCAATGGGCGATTTCCAACCCTGATTGCTCTGATCACCATGTTTTTTGTGGGTACGGCGGGAGGGTTGTGGCAGGGAATGGCATCCTCACTGCTGCTCACCGGGGCCATCCTGCTGGGCGTGGTTATGACCTTCGGCATATCTCATCTCTTATCCAATACGTTGCTGAAGGGGATTCCGTCGGCCTACGCCCTGGAGCTGCCGCCCTACCGCCGCCCCAGAGTGGGGCAGATTCTGGTACGTTCGGTGCTGGACCGTACGCTGTTCGTATTGGGGCGGGCGGTCGCCGTTGCCGCGCCCGCTGGTTTGGTGATCTGGCTATGTGCCAACATTACTGTAGGAGGAACCAGCATCTTGGGCTGGTGCACTGGTTTTCTGGACCCCTTCGGCCGGTTGTTGGGCATGGACGGCACTATTTTGATGGCCTTTATATTAGGCTTCCCTGCCAATGAGATTGTGATCCCCATCATTCTCATGTCCTATCTGTCCACTGGAACCTTACAAGATACGGGAAGCCTTGAGGCTCTTCGGGAACTGTTGGTGGTAAACGGCTGGACTTGGACCACAGCACTGTGTACCATGCTGTTTTCTCTGTTCCACTGGCCATGCTCCACCACCTGCCTAACCATCGCGCGGGAAACACGCAGTGTAAGATGGACGGTGCTGGCTGTGGTCATCCCAACAGCGCTGGGAATCTGCCTTTGTTTACTGACAGCCACTGCCTCAAGGATGCTGGGGGCAGTGTAAATAAGAGCTGACTGGAAGTTTTTTTAGGAAAAATCAAAATTAACTCTTTACAAACAGGGGGATGATTGCTATAATAATCTGGCACGTTAAAAGAACGTGTCAGATGCGCCCGTAGCGCAATTGGATAGAGCGTCAGATTCCGGTTCTGAAGGCTGGGGGTTCGAGTCCCTTCGGGCGTACCACGAAGAAATCCTGTAACCACAAGGGTTACAGGATTTCTTTTTTTGATTTTTTGGAAAAAACGCTTGTTGCTTATCTGCTTTGGTTGATTAGATGATGCCGATCATTTCTTAGCCTTTGCAAAAAAGCGGTCTGGATTTCCTGTGTCCAGGCCGTTTTTTCTGTTCTCACCGACGATGCCGGTTGCACTTTGGACTGCATTTTGTCTTCTTTCATAAAGAACTATTTATGCTGGATAAGGAGACAATCTTAAAATGGCTGATATTCTCTATATTGTAGTGCCCTGCTACAACGAAGAGGCCGTGCTGCCTGAGACCGCCCGGCGACTAAGGGACAAGCTGGAGGCGTTGATGGCGGCGGACAAGATCTCGGAGAAGAGCCGGGTACTCTTTGTCAACGATGGTTCCAGGGATAGTACCTGGCGCATCATCCAACAGCTCCACAGGGAGAATCCGCTGTTCAGCGGCGTGGACCTAAGCCGCAACCGGGGACATCAGAATGCCCTGCTGGCGGGACTGATGACAGCGGCTGACCGCTGCGATATGGCCATATCCATGGATGCCGACCTCCAGGATGATGTGGACGCGGTGGATGCCATGGTGGAGCAGTATGAGAACGGCTGCGACATTGTGTACGGGGTGCGCTCTTCCAGGCAGAAGGATACCTTCTTCAAACGATTTACCGCTGAGGCGTTTTACCGGCTGATGAATCGTTTGGGTGCGGAGACGGTATTCAATCACGCCGATTACCGGCTCGTGTCCAGACAGGCGCTGGAGGGCCTAAGCCAGTTTCATGAAGTCAATCTGTTCCTCCGGGGCATCGTGCCTATGATCGGCTACCGTACCGGCACGGTGGAATACGAGCGGGGACAGCGGTTTGCCGGTGAGAGCAAATATCCCCTGAAAAAGATGCTCTCCTTTGCCATGGAGGGAATTACCTCTCTGTCGGTCAAGCCTCTCCACATGATCACCGGGCTGGGATTCCTGGTTTTTCTGGTCAGTGTGGCTGTGTTGATTTACTCCATGATTCGCTGGACCATGGGGGACACCATTCTGGGCTGGGTCAGCGTGATCTGCTCTGTATGGGCTATCGGCGGGCTGATTCTCCTGTCCCTGGGTGTGATCGGGGAGTACATCGGAAAAACCTATCTGGAGACCAAGGGACGGCCTCGGTTTCTGATCCGGGAGGTGCTGGAGGACCGGTAGCCGTCGGCCGTACCGATTAGGGGACGGCGGTGCTCAATGTCGATGACCATATTGGGCCCCAGAGAGGTAATGGCCACGATTCCGTCTGCTCCGCTCTCCCGGCAGGAGGCGGCAAAGCCTACGGGATCAGAAATATTGGCGTTCATTTTGACCCAGACGGGCTTTTTGGTGAGGCCCCGCAGCACTGCCACGATCCGCTTGACCTCGTCGAAGTCCTTGCCCACATACCGGGGAATGTACTCATATCCGGCCACCAGCGGCTCCAGCTGAGGGACCATCTGCTTCAGGTCTTCGTCGTCGTACCCCACACTGGCAATGATGGGCGTGTCACACTGATTGCGTACCTCGGGGAGGTATTCCCCGATCCATTGGGATGCGGGATGCTCCGACCAGGCTTCGGAATTGAAGATCATGGTCCGGTTGCCTGCGATACAGGGGCGGCCCACCTCCGCTGCTTCAGGGGCAATGGTCTTTGTTACGATGGCGCCCAGTCCCTGCCGGGCCAGATAGAGAATCCGTTCGGCGTCTCCAGTCAATGGGCCCGAGCCGGGGAGCAGGGGAGAAGAGAGCTTCAGCCCGGCGGCATTCGTGGAGATATCCATGAAAACTCCTCCTTTACTCAGCGTCTGCCACCCATGGTCAGATCCATAACAGCCTTGACTGTATGCAGTCTGTTTTCGGCCTCCTGATAGATGATGGAGTGAGGACCGTCAATGACGGAGTCCTCTACCTCGTTGACCCGGTCGGCGGGCAGCGCGTGCATATAGATGCTGTTCTCAGAAGTGAGATCCATCAGCTCCTGGGTGCACTTCCAGGACTTATTCTTTGCCAGACGCTCCAGCTCCTCCTGGGTCAGGGTGGTGTTGCCCGCGCGCTTCTCATCGGTGGGAACCTTCTTGCTGTCGGCGTACCAGCTGCCCCAGTTCTTGGGGATCACCACATCGGCCCCCTCAAAGGCCTCACGGATGTTGTGGGTGATGCGGATGGTGCCGCCGTTCTTCCGGGCGTTCTCCTCCGCCTGAGCGATCACCCAGTCGGGCAGCTCGTAGCCCTCGGGATAGGCCAGGGTGACCTCCATCCCGTAGCGGGGGAAGAGCAGCGCCTGGGTGACGGGCACAGAGATGGGCTTTTTGTGGGCGGTGGCGTAGCACCAGATGATGGAGACCTTCAGGCCCTGGGTTTTGGTGCGGTCAAAATGCTCCTGAATGGTCATCAGGTCGGCCAGACCCTGCATGGGGTGGTACAGGTCGCACTGGAGATTCAGAACGGGCACTCTGGAATACTTGGCCATCTCACGGATGTAGGCGTTGCCCACGCCCCAGCCGCAGTGACGGCAGACAATGGCGTGACCGTAGCTGGAGAGGATCATCGCCGTATCCTTGGCGGAATCGCCGTGCTGGATCTGCATCTTGCTGGCATCCAGGAAGTGGGCGTGGGCGCCCAGCTGGGTGGCGCCGGCCTCGGTGGAGTTACGGGTACGGGTGGACTCGTCAAAGAACATCATAAATACGGTCTCGTCCCGCAGGCTTGCGTGGGGAATCTTCCGAGCGAATTTCAGTTTCAGATCATAAGCTGTGTCCAGGCAGGTATCGATTTCTTCGTTGGTCCATTCCTGCAGAGTGATCAGGTGCTTGCCGCCCATAGAAGTTACCATAATATTTCCCTCCGTTTTAGACTGACTGATAGATCAAATTTGAGGCCATTTAAAACGAGCCTGTGGCTCGCATTAGTTTGATTAGTCAGTCAGATTTTCTGCGCTCATTATATGACAAAGCTCTTTTTGTGTCAATCTTCTATTCTGGACAAAAAATCAAAAGAAATTTAGACATTCAGACGGAGATATCGGCCCCGTTCCATACGATATCGCGATAACGATGGGGATCAGTGTCGCCCTCGGTAGAAAAGAGAAGTACGCTGGAGGTTTCATCAAGGCCGATCGCCTCCCGCAACTCGCGGTACTCCGCGTTCTCCATCAAAGTGGCCAGCAGGCCCATTCCCACTGCGCCGCTTTCTCCGGAAACCACCTGGGGATCGCCTTTGCAGGGGGCGGACAGCATTCTCATACCTTTGGCAGCCACCCAGTCCGGGCAGGAGACAAAGAAGGAAGCGTGATTGCGCAGAATGTCCCAGGAAATTGTATTGGGTTCTCCGCAGGCCAGGCCCGCCATAATGGTTTGCAGATCGCCGTCCACGGTACGCAGCTGTCCGTCACCTGCCACGGCACCCCGGTAGAGGCAGTCGGCAGCCTGGGCTTCCATGATGATGGTTTTTGGGGAATTTTCGGGAAAGAGATTGTGGAAGAAGCCTACCACTGCACCAGCCAGGGAGCCTACCCCCGCCTGCGCAAAAATGTGGGTGGGACGGGCGGCGCCAAGGGACTTGAGCTGCTCGGCGGCCTCCATAGCCATGGTTCCGTAGCCCTGCATGATCCAGGCAGGGATTTCTTCGTAGCCATCCCAGGCGGTGTCCTGCACTACGACGCCGCGCTGGGTTTCCGCAGCCTCGGCGGCGGCAATACGCACACATTCATCATAGTTGACCTCCTCAATGGTGACCTTGGCACCTTCCCGGGCAATGTTGTCAAAGCGGGACTTGCTGCTGCCCTTGGGCATATGGACAACGGCCTTTTGTCCCAGGCGGTTGGCAGCCCACGCCACACCGCGGCCATGGTTGCCGTCTGTGGCGGTAAAGAAGGTGGCCTGTCCAAATTCTTGCTTGAGCTGGTTGCTGGTCAGGTAATCATAGCTCATCTCGTCTACAGATTTACCAAGTTCTTTGGCGATGTACCGGGCCATGGCAAAAGAACCGCCCAGGACTTTAAAGGCATTCAGACCAAACCGGTAGGACTCATCCTTAACAAACACATCCTTCAGCCCCAGCTGTCCGGCCATACGGGAAAGCCTGGCAAGAGGGATAACAGCGTATTGGGGAAAACTCTGGTGAAATCTGCGGGCCCGCTGCACCTCATCCAGAGCCATGACGCTCAGCTGCTGGTCCCCGCTTTTGGGCATTTTGTTGGCGCTCCACTTGATGACTTCCATAATGATCCTCCATTTCTGACGGCTTTGTGCCGGTGTATGGCAAATATATCACATCCCAGAGAATGAATCGACTAATCAGTCAGTTTAATGGGTTTGATTTTTTACGACCGGTTTGATATACTGATGATACGAAATGGATGGCAGAAAAGAGGATGCCGATCATGGAATATAATCCTATGGAAGAAACGATCCTGGCTGCGGCGTTTGAGGTGGTAGACAGGGAAACACTCAACGGGACCCGTATGCGTTTGATCGCAGAGGAAGCCGGAGTGGTGCAGTCCAATCTCCACTACTATTTCAAGACAAAACGGGACTTGCTGCTGGCCCTGCTGCGTTATATCCAGAAAAACTTTTCAGAAAAGCGAGAGACGGTACTCAACCAACACTCCAATACCCTGGCAGATAAGTTGGCTGGTTTCTTTGAGCAGAAAAAGCAGATTATTGAGGAAGAACCTCAATATGACAGAACACAGTTTGACTATTGGTGCATGGGACGGGTGGATCCTGAGATCAACGAGGAGTTCTATCAGTCTTATGAGATCTGGAGAAAGCATATTGCAGAAACCATTCGTCTGTATGATCCTGCAGTAGAAGCAGAAACGGCCGCCCTTCTGGCTCATATCATGGTTTCCATGATGATGGGAGAGTCCCTTCAGGTGCTGAATTCCAAGCTGACAGTAGATTTGGACCTGTATGCGTCCCTCTGCTGCGATATGCTCATGGAATACCTTCACACCGCTCCATCAACTGTACAGGCATGATAAAAGCGCCCCCGGAAAGAATCTCTTTCCGGGGGCGCTTTCTGTGTAGGAACCAATCAACCTGCTTGATGCAGCTTGTTTAGCTCCAGAAGGATCAATTTTGTGCATACCTCAAAATAGCGATCCAAATCAAAGTCGGCACGATTCATAATCTGCATGACGGCGCCTACGAACATGGATACCATAATATAGCCCAGTGCGCGCTGGGTTTCGGCGGGAATTTCGGGATAAGCCTGCGCGATCAGGCGGATGGCCTGTTCCCGCCAGCCCTCATAACTCTCGTCAAACAACTCCTGCATCTCCGGCTCTGTATGAGCATACAGCCAGAAATCGATCTGTACCGTTTCATAGCGCCAGTCTTCGTCCAACAGGCGTCTGGGCTCCTGGAAGAAATGCGCGATCTGACTTTCAACGGGTGTGTCCGGATCCACAGCATCCTGCTTGCGACGCTCTGTAAACGTATCCTGAATCATGCAGAAGAGTGCCTTCATCAGTGCATCTTTTGTTTTAAAGTGATAGTGCAGATTGGACTGGGACATCCTAGCTTCTTCAGCGATCAGGTGCATCCTGGTTCGGCTGATGGTTTCCCTTGCTACGACCTCCAGGGCCGCGTCCAATATGGTTTTTTCCTGTGGTGTAACCTTCATCTTTCCCACGCCTTAGTTCCTTTTTTTATCATTTTATCGTTTTAGGTGAAGCCTGTCAAGGAGCGGGGCCCTGGTTACAATGGCCCGGAAGGTCGGATGAGTCCTCCGACAGTAGGATGCCTATCAGGTTTCTCCGGGCAGCAGCTCAAACTCCAGAAGCTCCTGGCTGGTCTCCCGCTCCGAGGCATCCAGTCCCCGGCCGCCCACCATCACTTCGCCTACCTGATTGTCATAGGGGTCCTGCCGCCAATCCTGCACGGGCGGCGTCAGAGACGCCTAGAAGGCGCTGTTTGCCACCATACGCCAGGGGTCCAGGCTGCCGAAGTAGTGCCGGCGGCGCTCGGTCTCTCCGTTGCGCCGGGCCGAGGAGCCAAAGGAGCAGTCTGCCCACAGCCAGCCGTGTGGGGCCAGATAGAACATGGCCCAGTCGTGGGGGCCAACACTGTCGGGCCGGACGGCCAGGCCGCTCTGCCACCGGGCGGGGATGCCCGAGATACGGCACAGGGTGATAAAGAGCAGGGCAAATACGCCGCAGTCTCCCCGCAGGGTCTTGGCGCATTGGTCGGCGATACAGTCTAGTTGGAGGTAGGCGGGTTGGTAGCGGTAGTCCACTTGGCCGGTTACATAGTCATAGATAGCCCCGGCTTTTTCTGCCGGTGTGGAGCACCCCCGGCAGATGTCTTTTGCCAGTGCCCGCAGGTAGGGGGTAAAGACGATGTGGGGAGCTTGCTCCTCCAGATCGAAGGTGGGCTGAACAGGGTCCAGCGGCAGTGTCATGGGGTCGGTATACTGGGCCCGAATGAGATAGCGGTAAGTTATGGAGAATGTATCCACCCCCTGTGTCCGCCACCACATGGTGCGCTGAGGGGCACATTCCGGAGCGGCTATGCCGCCGGGTGTGTGGTCCAGAATCTGAATCTGGCTCTGCTGGGGACAGGCGGCGGGGATGGGCAGCCAGGCCTGAACCTCTTGCCCGGTTACCGGCGCCAGGGAGCGGATGGTGGCCCGCAGCGTGATGCGGGCAGCAAGGGCACCCTCAGCCTCCATCCTGGCCAACACGGCGTCCCGGGCGGAGTGATCCTGGGGCTCCTGTATGAGACCGGGGGCTTCTTTGGGGTATATACGAAGGGACTCCAGGAACCGCTCCTGACACCGCAATTCTCCGTCGATCATGCGCCAGTCAATGCGCCCGTGGTCCACCAGAGTGTCAAACTGTTCCTCCGTGCACTGGGGCCACTCTGCGCGGATCATAGCCAGGGCCTCAGCACGGGAGTAGGGGTAGTCGCCAGGCAGACGGGTCAGCCGCAGCCGCTCCGCCTCCAGGCGGGGAGTCAGCAGAGGCTGGGTATGGCTGGCCAAACGCTGGTCGATGAGCCGGATGGCGCCTGCCAGGTCGCCCATCTCCTTCCGGCGGGCGATGTCTGCCGGCAGCGGATCGTTCAGGTGCAGAAAAGAGTCGTTTTTGGTCATATGGCAGGCCTCCATTTATGAATCTTTGGTGATATCCAGTCCCTGCGTTCCAATGTCTACAGAGCCGTCCTTCAAAGAGATGAAGGGGGAAAACTCTGCCGTCTCGTCCTCGTAGGTCAGACGGATGGTTGCGTCGGCGAAGATATCGCTGGCGTTGCACTGGAGGATAAAGGGCTGGCAATCCGGGTCCTGGTAGATCAGAATGGGTTGGGAGGTCTCCAGATCGTTGCGGTACAGGGACAGCTCCATACCCGTATATCTGGGGATCACCAGATAGCAGTCTCCGGCGGAGAGATAGTGAACAGGCAGGCTGTCATGATCCAGATAATGCTCCACATAGTAGTCCAGATCATCGATTTGCTGATATCCCAGGTAGGCCACGGCATAGTACTGTCCGTCCTCAAAGGGAATGGTATCCTGTTTGGAAGCCTCAGGCTGAGAGGTACAGCCGGAGAGAAGGCCCAGACAAAGGAGAAGAGCGGAGAGGCCACAGGTCATTTTTTTCATAGCGCATCCTCCAAATCTGCCAGCTGGCGGCATCATTCTGATTGATGTGGGCAAAGCCATTATAGCAGGAAAAACAGCGCTTTACAACGATAAAGAAACACACCCCCTGTACAGCAAATTGCCGTACAGGGGGTGTGTTTTCACTACCTTAAAGGGGCTTTTGCTTGTCGGTGAAAGGAGTTTGACCGGGCAGCTGCACGTCGGTGGAGAGCGGATACCGGGCCAGATATTTGTTGAAGCCGCGGCCATACTCGTCATCCCGCATACGGGTGAGCAGCTCCTCACGCTTGCCCAGAGCCCGTTCGCCGATGAGGTAGGCATATTGGATCTCGCCCCATTTTGCCATGCCCTCATAGATCTCGATTTCTTGGGCTTTGCCGTACAGTTTCAGGATGGCTTTGCTGTCCCAGTTGAGGTATTGCCAAATGTGGATCAGCTCATGGGCGATGGTCATGGTGGACTGCATCCGGGGCGCGCCGTTTTCCACCAGTATGGTATAGCCCTTTTTGTCCCGGATGGCTACGCCCAGCACTCTGCCGTCGCTCTTTCCGGTGGGAACAAAGCGCTTGCCCAGCCGCCGATGGAGCTTTTGCGCGTTGACCATCTCCACCCGGACCGACGCCGAGATCTTAGCGCCGTAGAAGATCTCCAGGTTTTGCACCACGGTTTGGTAGATGGCCCGGAATTCTTCCTCGGTTTTGACTGCCGTTCGGCTACAGGTAATACAGCGGTCCCGACCGTCCGAGAGGATCTCATACTCGGTTCCGGTCAGCTCTACGCCGCAGAAGTCGCAGCAGCGGCTGCCGTCCCGCAGGATATCCTGGCCGATCCGTTCGGCGGTGTCCCGGCCTGCCCGGGCCTGCTTGAGCTCGCTGTTGCCGAAGCCCAGGGCCTCCAGATAATCTCTGGTACCCTGTACGTCGATCTGTTCCGGCACCTGGGTACCGCCGTAGAGCAGGTAGCAGCGCAGGTGGTAGGGCTTGCGGGAAATGGGGCTTCCGCCGCCGGCCTGTACCTGTTCCGGCTCAAAGTGGAGGGTGTCCTGCTCAATCGGAGCCGGATTCTCCTGGATGGGAGCCGGGTCAGCATCTTCGGCAATTTCCTCGGCAGGAACATCCTGATCGGAAACCTTGTCGCCAGCATCAGGAACAGCGGCTTCCGCCTCGGCAGGTTGCTCAGCAGACGGTTCCTCCGGGAGGGGAGAGGTGGATTCCGGTTCAGCGGCAGGAACATCCTGGTCGGAAACCACTTCGTCGGAGCGCTCCTCGATGGCAGCATCAGGAACAGCGGCTCCCGCCTCGACAGGTTGCTCAGCAAACGGCTCCTCCGGAAGGGGAGAGGTGGGTTCTGGCTGTTTTGTCACAGAGGTATCGTCGGAAGGTGGGGCTTCGGTACCCAAACCTCCCGGAGCGGTGCTCATGAGAGGAGGCATGGTGTTTTCCTTGGGCTTGCGGCGGAACAGCTTCCGGAAGAAGTTGCCGATCTTCTGTAACAGCCGTCTGAAGAAGCCCTTTTTCGGCTGAGGCTCTTCCTCGGCGGGAGGCGCAGTAAAGTCGGGGGGCTCCTGAGCGGGAGGGGGATTCATGCTTAGATCCATTGCCTCCATGTGCCAGTCCAGATAATCGCAGAGTATGGAGAAGATACGGTTGAGGCTGCGCTGTACCGTGACCAGAAGGCCCAGGTCCAGCTGACTGTCCTCAATGATGTAGATGCACCCGTCCTCCAGCTCCGTCCCGTTTTCACCCTGCAGGCTGTAGGTGGTGGGAGCGGCAGCTTCACCGGGCATGACTGCAGCGATGTAGGGCTGATTTTCCGCGAAGAGGGTGCGGAAGATCTCGTTGAAGAGGAGCGCCACTGTGCCGCAGATCTCCTTGGTCAGCATACCATCCCGGTCCGGCAGGGTAATCCGCAGCAGCTGCTTGGCCTGATAGACCCGGTTGGGCACGCCGTTGATAGAGACCACGCTTCCCCCGGCGAAGTTGTTGTATTGATCCAGCTTCCAGTAGGCCGGGGTCTCCACCCGAATGTCGGCGTACTGCCGGACGATGTGCATCCCGGCGATGTCCATCTGGTCGCCCATGGCCTCGGAATCCACCACGTTGGAGAGGTAGTAATTCCGGATCTGGCGGTAAGCGGGACGGCCAGTGATGTGGTCGGCGGCGCGGCGTACCAGCACCTGACCGGCGCTGGTGACCCGGAGCATTTCATAATACTTACCGCCGAAGGTGAAGAACTGGCCGGGCAGGTACTTTTGGAACACATGGCCCCGCAGCTCCGCGCCCAGGTAGTGCTTCTCGCCCTTTTCGTCCTCGGCGATGTAGCCGGCGTTGCGGAGATCGCCCAGCACGATGGAGATAAACTTGGGATCTGTGATGGAGTACAGCAATTCCATCCGGCCCTGCTCCAGGGAGTATTTCTTTTTGACCTGCAGGGTATCGATCCCAAAGACGGTTTCAGCCTCTCCGTGGGAGAAGACCAGACATTCGTTGCCAGCTTTGTCAGTGCGGCTGATACCGCGGCTGCCGCAGTACAGGCAGATGTTATGCCACAGGCTGCCGGGCAGTTCTCCTTGGTCCATGTCTCCCAGTATCAGCTCCTGCTGGATGTCCGCCTCTTTGACCGGCCCGGTGCTCATCCGCAGGCAGAGCCGCAGGATGATATTGCGCTGGGTGGAGGCATAGTCGGCCACTATATAGGGGATGGCCTTGGGGTCAGCGTTGAAAATGCCGTCATTCTCCAGCATATAGTCCTTGAGCAAATACTCCGGCGAGATGATGTTGACAAAGCCCTGGTTGCGGGCCCGGGTGGAGAAGAGCCGCTTCATCTCGAACATATTGTTCCCCTCATCCTCTACGGTGAGGAAGTGGTTCTCCCGGATCCGGGCATTCCACAGGTTGGGGGTGGTCTGGAAGTATTCGTCCATGGCCTCCTGGGAGGTGGGCAGCTCCGCATAGTGCAGCAGATCATAGTAGTACTGCTTGGCGATCCAGTGGATATCCACCACCGGGAAGCTGTCGCCGCCATACCACTCGGTTACAGGCACCTGGTTTTTCAGCGCGGCGAAGGACAGCTCGGTGCCTACGCCCAGATAGCGGGAGAGGTTGGGCAGCAGGCGGTGCTGCAAGTGGTCGCCGTCTCCGTCCCAGCACATATAGGAGGAGACCCCCTTGTGGTGCTCTGTGGCGGACACCTCGGTGAAGCTGGACAGCAGGATATGGGACAGGGCATCCACCAGGCCGTCGCAGTTTTTATCGGTGGAGCAGAAGGTGATCTGCTTTCCGTCCTGGCGGCAGCGGCGCATGATGGAGTTCAGACCGATCTGGGCAGTGGTCACCAGCTTGGAGGGTTCCACCACCACCACGAACTCCACGTCCTGGAAGAAGGCGTCGTTGGCCTCATGGAGGGCCAGGTCGTGGACGCTGGAGCGGCTGATGATGCCCACATCCAGCGCCTGGGGGGCGTCGGAGAGCGCGCCGATGTTCCACATACCCGGAATGTTGGAGATGGAGGCCAAACCTTCCTGGCACCAGGCGATGATGTCATCCTCCACAGAGTGGCGGCCCAAAATAATGAGTACCTTCTTGCGGCGGAGCATGACCCGGTTCATGGGGTAGAACACATAGGGGATAAGATCGTAGTAGAAGGGGTTGTTGAACAGGATACTGCGCTCCTGCAGCAGCTCCAGACCGGAGGCCAGGTAGTTGTGGTCCAGCTGAAGGCCGCTGTGCACCTTCTTCCGCATAAAGCGGCCGTAGGCCTCCACCTTGGGGTCGTCGCTCTGCTCCAGCTGCTGGAGCAGGGCGTCGTTGGTCCGGGCTGCCAGCAGACCGGAGTCCACCGTGGTATTTTCCGCCCCCAGCTTGTCTCCAAACAGCTTGGAGAGCACCTTCCGGAGCAGGACATAGTTGGTAACGCTGTTGGCGTGGTCCGCCTCGCCGGTGAGATAGCTGGTCAGCTCCTGGCGGTCCAGTCCATCCGCGAAGAAGTAGATCTCGCCCACAATGAGCAGGCCGAACACGGGATAGAAGGGGACAGAGAGCAGGTCGTTGCGATAGAGCTCGCAGGAGAAGAGCACCAGTGCGGCGGACAGGGTCATGGCGGCATAGTACATGGTTTTCAGATAGGTGCGGGCCTGGCCGAAGTGGCTGCGGACATACCAGAAGGAACTCTCCTCGTCCTGCTCGTAGAAGAGCTCCGCGCACAGGTCGTGGAGACTACCGCCGGATTTGAAGACCACTTGGAAGATGGAGATCAGAATCCGTTTCAGCAGGATGTGGACCAACAGGATTAGGGTGTTGCCCACAAAGAGCAGGATATAGGCGGGGTCCACCGTTTCCAGCAGGTTGGACAGAGCCGCACCCATGTTTTGCAGAAACTCACCCAGCCAACTTAAGGCGCCGTCCATGGCCTGGGTAAGCTCCGTGCCGGCACTGGTCAGGAGTCCAGCCAGCAGTTCGATCAGCCTGAGGATCCATTCGTCGATCCACCCCAGGAAGATGATAAGCAGGACGCAATATACCAATGTCACTACCGGCATGGGGAACTGCCGGTCCCGGACAGCCCGTTTCAGGTTGGCCTTTTTATTCAGAAGGGCCAGCAGAAGGAAGGGAAGCAGTGCCAACAGAAGCCATGCCAGCCGGATGATAGTCTCAATCATACAGCTCCTCCCTTCTGATGGTGATGCGATTGATAAAGTCCACAGGCACCTGGATGGTGCTGCCGGGCTGGAGGAACTCGATCTGACGGCGCATACCCTCGGTGTAGGGCACGGGATAGGAGAAATCCACCGTCCGGGTAAAGTCATAGGTATATGCGCCCACCTGCTCCGCCTCGCCGACGGTCCAGCTGTCCACGTATACGCCGAACACTTCCCGCAGCTCCTCCCGGATCCGCCGGATGTCCGTCATGTGCTTTTTCAGGACACGGACCTTCTGACTGTCCGGATCGCCGCTTTGGTTGCGGAAATTCAGGACCTGAAAGCCCCGCATCATGTTGCAGGCGTGGCTGAGATAGTGGGAGTACTGGGCCGTGGAGTGGTCCAGATCCATAGAGATCCGGCCCATCAGATCGTTGTAGTCCCGAAAACGCTTCCGGAGTGCGCTCCGCAGGCAGAACAGGCAGATCACACCCACCACCACCAGGGCAGCGGCGGCGCCGCCCATGAGGATGAGGGTCCAGAAGCGGCTCTCATCCTCAGAGAAATTGGACAGCAGCAGGGGCAGAAAGCCCAGCAGATAAAGCACCAGCACAGTCAGACCCAGCGCAACGGTGGTTCCCTTGGTCATACGGGTCTCGATCTTGCGGTGGATGGCCTTGCTGTGTTCCTCCATCTCCCCCTCATATTTGTCCATGTGGAAAAAATCTGGGGTGTCGGTGGTCACCATGTTCAGTTCCTCTTCGTGGGTGTATTCCTGAACATCTTCCACCTGAAATTCATTCAGGTTCCAGGCCCGGTCCAGATCCACCTGGTTGAGCCTGCGCAGGTCGGTCACCGCGCTCTTCAGGGCACGCCGGGGCTGCTTGAGCAGCCGCTGCAGGGTGCGCCGGGAGGTCATATAGGTGCCGGTCCATTTGCTGTCCTCGTCCTCCGGACAGTCGGTGGCCAGGCCCAGCTCCTCTGGCTTGGAATAGAGGTCGGTGCGGTCGATCTCCTGGGAGAACAGCACCGGCACGTTGATGTTGGCGCAGAAGATCTGCTTGGCGTCCCGGTCACTGAGCCGGGCCTTTTCCGTGGACTGGATCTGCTGGATGTGCTGGGTCAGCAGATCGCTGGTGTTGGCCAGCTTGGCATCGTACTGAGCCAGCAGCATCCGAAGGGCCTGTTCGTTGTTTTCACAGCCCAGGCGAAAGACCCGATTGGGCTTGAGGGCACCGGAGGGGGTCTCATTGCAGGAGAAGATCAGCAGGACATACAGGAACTTGATATACTCAAACCCGTAATCCCGGTGCTCCTTGGGCAGAATGTCAAAGAACAGGTAGCGCATTTTGTCAAAGTACAGGTTCCAGTCGTAGAACCTGGAATACTGGATGTCCTCGTTGGGCGTCCAGGCGGTGGTGATATCGCTTTCCTGAGGACAGTAGGTGCGTTTTGCGATACAGATTACTTCCTGTGGCCGGGAAAAATTCAGCTTTTCCTCTCCGATGATCTGCTGGCGCAGTTCCTGCTTGCGGATGCTCTCGGCGAGATACTCGGCAAATTCAGGGTCGTCGGAGGCGTTGTTTTTTCCCCGGGTCACCAGGGGACTTTCGCACAGGTGGGTCATAAGACGGGTCAGCGGCTGCCGGGCGGCCTGTTCAAAGGCCTGGAATTTGGCCTGACGGAGCCGATCCAGATAGGTGTGCTGCGGCGCGTCCTCCTCCGGCCCGCCGGGGTCGTAGGGGGGCATCTGGAAGGGAACGATATCAAAGGGGTTTTTATGGTCCAACCCCTGCTCGTCACACACCACAACGGCGCGCCACTCCTGATGTCCGGCCACACACTGGGCCAGTTTGGGAACGGAGTCGGCCAGCGTGGTCTCTTCCGGAAACCAGGGACAGAGCGACAGACGCGTCTCGTCGATAAACGGCTGGAGGAATACACGGCACTTTTTGATGTTGTCGATGTGCTCCTGTTCCGCGATCACGACTGTGAACAAATCCTCTCACCTCCGTTTACCAAGCTTTTGTTCAGTCGGTGTCACGCAAAAGCTGTCAACGGAGGCGGGCTCTCATTTCTTCCAGAGCCTGCTCATAGTCGTCGGGCTCGGGAGCGGTGGAGAAGCTGGCCCGCACCCGGCGGTAGATGATGTCGATCACCGGATTCTCCGACACCTTGCCGCCCCGGTTCAGGGTCTCATACTGCTCAAAGTTGTTTACCATGAGCATGAACTGCTTCTTCAGCAGGTCGCAGAGCAGGAACTTGGCGTCGTTGGGGTTCTCCCACTGAGCCAGCTCGTCCTTGAAGGTCTGGATGACCGCATTGACCAAGCCGGAGATCTCATTGACAAAGCGCAGGCTGCTGGGCAGGGAGTTGTAGTAGGCGATGGGGATCTCAAAGAGGCTGGTCTCCCCATCGTGGAGAATGTCCAGATGGAACTCCGCCAGGTCCTTGGCAAAGGTGGTGCCGGCGTAGTTGGAGTTGCGCACCTTGTCCCGGGCCCGCTTCTTCTCCTTGATCTTCTCCATATCCTCCACCACAGCGGGGCTGATGTACAGAGAGTCCAGGATCTCGTAGAACTCATCGCACAGGGTGCCGTTGGAGACGATCATATCCACATAGCGCTCGTCGGAGTTTTCGTACTTGTAAACCTTCTTGCCGCCGGCGGCGGTGGAGATGAAGCGATAGGTGATGACTTTGTGGATCAGACCATAGATCAGCGCCTGGTGGATCTTCATCATCTGCCGCTCCTGGAAGCCAAAGTCCAGCTCGGGCATGGCGGACAGGGAGTCCCAACGCTTGTCGATGTGGGTGGAGATGAGGGAGTTCTTGGTGGAGTCGGGGCCGATATTCCGGGAATAGGTCACATAGGCGTTGTGGTACAGTCCCGCGTTCTTCACGCCGGTCTCCGACTCGCTGTAGCAGGAGAACTTGCTCAGCTTATCGGGGGTCAGGTTGTACAGGGCGTTGAAGAAGTGCAGCTCATAGCGGGAGATGGTGTCCACCGCCGAGCCCTTGGGCAGCAGGTCGGTGATGCGGTAGGCCCGCATATCCAGCAGGGACTTGTTGTAGGCGCTGAGTTTGACCTCGCGGGCCTCCTCGTTGCGCAGACGCTGGATGCTGGGGGCTGCCAGACGCTCGCCCATGGCGATGACCTCGCAGATATGGCGGACGTTGTCCTCGTTGGTTACCTTGTCGATGAGTTTCTTGCTGCTGTCCTGCATCTCCTCACGCATTTTCAGGCGGGACAGAAGCCGGTTCTCCAGAGCGATGGCCTCGATGATGTTGACGTCGATGGCGTCGCACCGGCGGCGTACATCCTTCTTGAAGTAGCCCAGCAGGATATCGTCAAAGATATCGATGCTCCGGTCGTTCTCCACGATGTCAGCGTTGCGGATCTCCCGATCAAAGGACACGTTGGACTTGACAGCGTCGAAGATCTGGGCATTGAGCTCGGACTCCAGCATGGAGCCCTCCTCGCTCTGGTGGGCGGTGGAGCGGACCAGCTCATTGAGCAGGTCACGGGTGGCGCAGACATTGTAGGTGGAGTCGCCCTTGCGGAACTTCAGAGCGTCCACCATATCGTCCTGCCGGCGCTCCAGGGCCTGCACCTTATCGCCAAAGGAGAAGAAGAAGCTCTCATACATCTTGCACAGGTCGTCCAGGTACTCCGAACCGAAGGTATAGGCCTCCAGCTTGGCGGTGCACTCGCCGAATTCCCGGATGTGCTTGTGATAGTCGGGGAAGAGCTCGTTGAGTTTCTCATAGAACTTGTTGTCTCCGCCGGAGAACAGGGGGATGGCCTTGCGTTTGTCGGGGTCCTGCTCCGCCGAGCACAGATCGTCCAGGTTGGCCTCCACCCGCTTGGTCTTTTCGTGATCGAACATACCGGTGTCGTAGGCGTCGGGGGCGTACAGCTCCAGCCGGGGCAGGATCACATTGTGCAGGGTGGAGGTGGTGGTGCGCACCCGCTTGTCCATCTCAATCTTGGCCTGGTAGAGCATATAGCGGGCGGCGTTGGGGTGACACACCTCGCCGAAGGCGTTCTTCAGCAGGAACTCCAGAGTGCAGGGACGCTTTTCGTTGATGGTCTTGTTCTCGTTCATGAACAGGGCCTCGGCGGCGTTGGCGGCCACCTTCTTGGCCCGGGAGCGCAGCATGGCCTCATAGTTGCGCAGTTTGTCCTTGTTCTCCACCGCGTGGCCCCGGTTATTTTCGTCTTCATAGTCGATCTCGGTGGCCAGGGCATTGGCGGCGTCCCGGGTGGCCCGGATGGCGGAGTCGGTGGACAGGGAGGCGATCATCTCCTCATCCACGGCCTTAAAGAAGTTTTTGATCCGCTTGTCCGCATCGCTGAGGAAACGGGCGTTCAGATCCTTGGAGAAATTGTCGGTGGCGGTACGCAGCTTGCCGGTATATACCTCGCCGCGGGTGGGAATCTCGCTCTGGGACAGGCCCTTCTTGATGGCGTCCTGCTTGGCCACATCATAGGCGTGGTCGTACTTGGACCACTTGGCCACGTCGCCTTCGCCGCCGATGCTGTCCATGGCCCAGCCGTAGGCAATGTAGTCGGCGATATCCTCATAGGGATAGCGGATCACGCCGGCGCCGATGCCGCCGAAGCGGTTGCGGCCCAGATTGCCGGGGTTGGACATCTCCTTGATGATGTTGTCCTCCACGGAAAAGGCGTTGGCCTGCATGGGGCCGATATTCTGCTCATAGAGGGCCTGGGCGGCCTGGGCCTTATATTGCTCCAGGTTTGCCATGGTGGTATCCTCGGCGTTCTGGCCGTCCATCAGGAAGCAGAAGTCGAAGGGCAGCAGGGACAGGCGCTTGAGCTCATTGGTGCCGGGATTGGCAAAATCAATGTGCAGATCCTTATAGCGGCTGAGATCGCTGTCGCCCACGTCCATAAAGCCGGAGCCCTTCATCATGAAGGCGTTGATCTCCTTGATGGTGGCGTAGGCGTTGCGGCGCTGGCTCTCCCGCTCGGCGGTGGAGTCGATGACGCTGTCCAGGGTCTCGGGCAGCAGGATCACCGAGCGCACGATCAGCGAGGTGTTGGGATATTTGGTGTTAACATAATCCCGGACGATCATGGACAGCGGCAGGATGATGCCCGAGCCGGTGCCGCCGGAGGCGGTGGAGGCAATGACAATACGCATGGCCTGCTTGAGGGCCTTGCCGTCCTTGCGGAACAGGTCGTCAATGGCGTCATACAGCGGTTTCAGCTTGCCGGTCTTGATGGTGGCGTTGAGGGCCAGACGGGAGATGGCACGCACCTGACCGGCGCCCTCGGAAACCGTCTTGTCGTACATGACGGCGTTCTTGGGGAACCAGTTTTTCAGAGCGTCCTGATCGTAGTCCAGGTAGTCACCCACGGTCTGGGTGTTGGAGGTCTGAACATAATAGATGTGGGCGCTGCTTTTGGCAATGTCGGACAGGTCGTTGACGTTGGTGTCCAGACAGACAAAATTGATGTTTTCCTTCTCGCCGGGGCGGCACATCTCGGCCACCCGCTTGACGATGTTGCAGCCGGTGCCGCCAACACCGATAAACAAGGTGGGCGCAGCTACGACGTTTTCCTTGATGATCTCTTTGCTCATGTCATTCCCTCCTGATGATCTGGTATCATACTCCTCGCTGCTGGAATGGATGTTTTACGATGAGATGGGTGCTCATTTAAACTGGAGCTGGACCGACAGGGTAAAGGATTCGCCGGTGATGGTCTCACCGATGAAGGTGCAGGTAGGTTTGCCGCCGATCTCGAAGTTTGTGGCAGCCGATGGGCTGGGGATCTGCTTGCCGTCCAGCACCCAGATGATCTCGTTGCCTTCCTCCGACTTGACCAGAGTATGGGTGCCGATGGAAAGGGAGGTAAGGGCGGCGGTATTGGAAGGGGAGATGGTTGTGACCAGGGCCCGGCGGCGGTTGGACTTGACCCGCCGGGGGGTGACGGCCTGCAGCTGAAGGGCAAAGCCGCCCTTTACCAGCGGTGAGCCGGAGTAGGCGGGGGTGGATACCTGAATGGAGCCCCGCTTTTTTCCGCCGCCGGAGTAGTTGCATTTGGCTGCGCCCTGAACCATTTCGCCGTCTACGGTGAATACGGTTTGGGCGCTGTTGACGGTGATTTTCTTGGGCAGGATCTTGCGGCTGAGGTAGAAGAGGATCAGGGCGATGATCAGCAGAATGATCAGGGCGATGATCAGGTAGCGAAGCCACAGGGGATAAGTGCTCAGCTCCACCTGCTTGGTGCCCTCTGCCGAGATCTCCCGGCCGATCTGGTCGTTGGTAACGGCGCGGACGCGGAGACCGTACTTGCCGGAGACGGCGTGTTCATCTCCTGCAATATGCAGGGCATAGGCCGACTCTCCCGGCAGGGGTTCCTGGGTTACGGTCAGCCCGTCTGCCTCCACGATGAGGGTGGTGGCAGCCAGCTGCTCGTCTGTCATGGGCTGCCCGCTGAGGGACAGCTTCACCAGAATGGGGGCGCTGTCCTCCAGACCGGAGATGACAAAATAGCCGGGACCTTCAAATTCCATGGCCAGCTGATAGCTGTCATCTTCCAGGGTGAAGTCCCAGGCGGCCTCATTGCTCTGGGCCGTGACGCCGAATTCATCGGTATAGCTGGCGGACAACGTCATGTGATAATCACCGCAGTTGGTGGCCTCAGCCGAACCGGCATAGCGCAGATAGAGAGCGCAGTTGTCGCCATCCCGGATCAGCTCGTACCCGGCGTTGCCGCCTTCCAGCGCGGCGTTGAATTTCACCTGCTCCAGAGCCTCGCCGGTGAGCTGGGAGCCCTCATAGTAGACCTGCACCTGGCAGGGAGAATCCTCCAGAGTGGAGAGCGCATAGCTGTCCTGCCTGCCGGATACCTTGAGTTCCAGAGAACCGGCGGGGCGGGGGGTGACCTGAAAGCCGCCGGAGGGCCAGCCCAGCTGGCTGCTGTCTTTGGTAATGGAGTAGCCGCTGAGGTAAGAGACGTGGATCTTTCCGTCCAGTACATCCCCCTCTTTCAGCTCCAGAGCCACCTGGCCACTCTTATCGCTGGTAACGGTCTGCTCCTTGCCGTTGATGGTGTAGGTTACCTCGTAGCTGGTGGTACCCAGAAGGGCAGAGGTGGTCATGTTGCCGGTTTTGTCCACCAGACCGTAGTTGATGTAATAAGTGCCGGGGTAGAGCTCGGAGGAAGAGGTGATGACCGCGCCGCTCTCATCGGTGAGCTGGGCCACCAGATCCACATCGGGCTCGTAGTATACGCTGACGTTGCTTACGTCGCCGGAGTAACTCAAAGAATAGGTTCCGGCCTCCAGAGGCGTGTCATAGATGGCGATATAACCGCTCAGGCTTTTGTCGATGCCGAAGGAGCCGGAGCCGATACCGCTGCCGGCGCCCTTCTCGCTGTAGCGGGGGCTGTATTCCAGGCTGGGGCTGCCTACCGATGCCCCGGAGGCATCCTTTAAAGTCACGCCGCTGATGTTGCTCCCCTGAACGAACAGAATGAGCTTGTTCATGGATACATCAAAGCTGATCTGATTGCCGGAGGCGGTCAGCTTGTCCCGGCCAAAGATCATGTTGCACATATTGGTCAGCTTGCTCAGTACGTCGGCACTGTTGGCGGCCTTGTCCGCGTAATACTGATACTGACCGTTGCTGGTCACTGTGGGCATAACTGCGACGGAATCAATTCCCAAATAGAGCACATTGGCCGATTTATTGTACTCGGTGAGCACTTCGGACAGCCGGGCGGAGGTGGCGGACCCCAGACCGGCGCCATTTTCATAGAACTCCGCGCCGTCGGTGAGCACAATGAGCCACTTTTCATCGGCGGTGCTGCGCTGCAGTGCCTGATAGGCGTCTCCGATGGTCTCGATAGGGGTATCTCCCGCGTGGGGGGTGTACATATCCCGGATGGCGGAGATATCGCTGCCGCCGGATACCGTTACCGGGGACTGGCTGGTGTAGCTCTTCCCGTTGGCGGTGACCTCATACATGGGGAACACCTGGAGCGTATCCCCCTGATTCATCATGGAGGCAAAAACTTCGATGGCATAGGTGGCCCGGCACCAGGCCTTGTTTCCGCTCATGTACATGGAGCCGGAGTTGTCAAATACAATGGCGATGGCGCGGGAGACGGAGTTTTTGGCCGAGCCGGACGCTCCTGCCGTTCCCACTGCGGCAGAAAGCAGCAGAATCATTGCCAGCAGCCCGGATAAGATTCGTTGGACCCAGGCTTTGGGATAAAAGCGCGCAGTTTTCCCCATGGACGTGTCCTCCTCTTATGTTCAGCCCTATATCACACACATAGCAAAGGGTTTTGCATTTCTCTCCAAAATTCCGCATGAAAACCCAAAATTCGACAATAATTATATCTCTTGGAATCATGATGTGTCAAGGAACTAGCTAAATCGTGCATACAAAATTTAAGTAAAATGGCGGACAGCATCGGCGACAGTGGTTGGCTAGCTTCTGGTCGGAGTATGAGCGGAGCATTAAGGGTTGTAGCAGAGGAACGGCTGGTGTATGATAAGAAAGTGTGTGGAAAAGGCAGGCGGAGAGGGCCTGCCTTTCCTGCGGAGCATTGTGTGATGAGGGGGAGGAACAAATGGACAGAAGGTTTCAGATCACGGCCCGGGGCAGTACGGTGCGGCGGGAAATCGTCGGAGGCATCATGGAGTGATACACTAAAACCGCACACCCAAGGTGATATAATAAAACACAGAAAGGGTGTAGCAGATGGGACAGAAATACGACGCGGAATATAAAGCCGATGTGCTGAAGCTGGCCGAT